>NZ_JBWKKP010000022.1:0-134979 GCF_056431485.1 Streptomyces sp. NPDC045899 | reverse complement strand
CCTGCCGGGGGAAAGTTGGGGTCGGAGAAGGTCCTGGGCGCAGTTGGACCCCCCCTCCCCGCCAGCCCTTCCCTGTTGGATCTGAGCAAGCACGGCCGGGGGGGGGGGGGGGGGGGGGTTTCCCCCCCCCCCCCCCCGCCGTGCGCAGGGCCAGCTGTCTCAGCCGAACACCACGCAGGACGCGGCGGGCGCCTCGAGGGACCCGGCCCGGCTCGGCACCCCCGTCGTGGGGTCCACGGTGAACCAGGTGACGTCGCCCGAGCGTTCGTTGGCCGCGTACAGATGGCGCCCCGAAGGGCCGAGCGCCAGGTCCCGGGGCCAACTGCCGCCGCAGGGCGTGGTGGCGACCGGTTCCGGACGGTCACCGGAGGGGTCGAGCGCGAAGGTGGTGACGGTGTCGGAGCCACGGGCGGCGGCCCACAGCACGCGGCCGTCCCCCCGGACCACCACCTCGGAAGGGAAGCACGCGCCCGTGGAGCCGTCCGGGAGCACCGGCGTCTCGGCGAGCGGTTCCAGCGTGCCGTCCGCCGCGTCCCAGCGGCAGGTCGTGATCACCGGCTCCAGCTCGTTGATCAGGTACGCGCGCTCACCGCGCGGATGGAAGGTGAGGTGGCGCGGGCCGCTGCCGGGCCGCAGGGGGACCGCGGTATGCGGCCGGAGGCCGGGCAGGGCGTAGATCCGTACGGTGTCGGTGCCCAGGTCGACGGTGAGCAGCCAGCGGCCCGAGGGGTCGGGGTGTACGGCGTGCGCATGGGGCCCGCACTGCCGTTCGGGGTGCGGCCCGCTGCCCTCGTCCTGGAACACCGCCGTCGGCGCGCCGAGCACACCGCCGTCCAGCACCGGGAGCGCGCTGACGCTGCCGGACACGTAGTTGGCGGTGAGCAGATGCCCGGCGGCGAGCGCGAGATGGGTGGGCCCCGCGCCGCGTACGGGGACGGGGCCGGGGCCGGCCAGCGGCACGGGCGGTCGGCCGGGGTCGGCGACCGTGAGGGCGGCGGCCGCGCCGTCGTCGGTCTCGCTCACCGCGTAGAGCACGTCCCCGCCCGGGGCGAGGGCCAGGTACGAGGGGTTGGTGACCACGTCCGTGGTGTGCCTCGGGCGCAGCGCCCCCGACTCCGGATCGAGGTCGGCCACGGTGATCCCGGCGCCGCCCTCCGAGGTGAACGACCCGATGAAGGCCCGCTGTCCCGTGTCCGTCCTGGCCATCCCGCCGCCCTTCCGCCGACTCCGCTGCCGGGCCGACGGTAACAGCAAGGTCTAGACCAAGCGATCCCCGGCGGTCCGTGTCCGGACACCCGGGTCCCACGGGCCCCCGGCCGTACGAACCCGCGCACGCCCCGGCGGGGCGCGGTGTCAGGCCCGGACCGGCGCGGCGGTGCGGCCGCCCAGCGGGGCCGCGAGCGTGGCCAGTGAGCGCTCCAGGTCGTGCAGCTGGGCCAGGGCCCGGTCCACCTGCGGATGCGGAGCGGCGTGGGCCGCGGGCGCGGCGGGTTCGGCGGCCGCCGCGGGATCGGCGCCGGGGGTCATCAGCCGTCCCACCGCGGTCTCCACCCGGCGGCAGGCGGTGATCAGCCGCGCGTCATGACGGGCGTCCGGGTCGGCGGCCAGCTCGGCGAGACCGCGCACCTGCCGGGCGCAGTCGTCGAGCCCCACCATGATCTGACGGGCGCGGACCCGGCGGGCGCGCAGCGGGCTGAGCGGGTGCAGCAGCGGCGCGACCGACATCCGCAGCCGTACCAGCGCCGACTCCAGCTCGGCCACATGCGGCGCGGGATCGGCCGCCGCGTCCCCGGCGAGCCGTCGCGCGGACGCGGCGGCGCACTGCCGTACGCATTCCAGCGCGCCGCGCACCCAGGCGTCGCTGGCGGCGTGCGTGGTGACCGGCAGGACCACGGCGACGGCCAGCGCCGCGCCGATCGCGCCGACGGCGGTCTGCTCCAGCCGCAGTGTGAGCAGTCCGGGGTGGAGCACACCGAGCAGTCCGTAGAGCAGCCCGGCCATGAGGGTCACGAACACCATCATCCAGCTGTAGGACAGCGCGGCGGTGTAGAAGATGCCGAAGACGCAGACGGCGACGAGGGCGGCGGTGGGAGCGGGCGCGCCGTGCAGGGGGACGGCCACCACCAGCCCGGCCGCGATCCCGCAGCCGGTGCCGAGCACCCGGCGGAAGCCGCGGACGAGCGTCTCCCCGCGCGAGGCGGTGTTCACGAAGATCCACCACGCGGTGCCGACGGCCCAGTACCAGCGCTCACCGGAGACGGCCTGACCGACGGCCAGGGCGAAGGCGCAGGCCACGACCGCCTGGAACGCCTGCCGGGTGGCGGGCCGGGCCAGCCCGCGGCCGCCCGGCGGCGCGGGGGCCGCGGGCGGCGGGTCACGCCGCTCCAGCGGCCAGCCGACGAAGCGTACGAGCGCCGCCGCCAGCACACCGGTCAGCACCGCCACGGTCAGCAGCGGCAGCTCCGCGGGCAGCGCGTGCAGGAACTGCGCCGCGAAGAACATCATGAATGCGAAGATCCCCAGGGCGTTGCCCCTGACCGCCCAGCGCCGGGCGGCCACCCCGCAGAAGACGACGGCGAGGAAGGCGGCGTCCCGCAGCGCGGGCGCGCCGTGCAGGGCGGCCGCCAGGGCGAGCACCGGCAGCCCGACGAGCGGGAGGACGGCGGTGGTGACGGCCTGCCGCCGGACCGTCGGATCGACCACGGTGAAGAGCGCGAGCAGCGCGGCGAGCCCGGACGCGATCACGGCGGGCAGCGGAAGCCCGGCCACCGTGGTGACCGCGACGGCCAGCCCGACGCCGAGGACGGCCCGCGCCGAGACGCGAAGCCGCAGGCGCCCCGGATCCGGCGCCATGAACATCCTCTTCAGCACTGCGTCCCGTTCTCCTTGTCCTCACACGCGAAAGGCGTGCCCCCGTGGGAAAACCGCATGAAAAAGGCGCCGCGGGGGTCCGCAGCGCCATCGACATCCCCATCACAGCACCCGGAGGGCCCGTGGCTCAACAGAGCCCCGGTCCGCTGGGCCATTGGCCCAGTCCCGGCCCGCTCCGGACGGCCGGGAGCGAGCCATTGGACTACGCGTTTCCTACGTCATTCGACTATGTCCTTTTAGGCGTTTTCGACCAGCACACATACGCCTGCCAGGCGACCATAATGACGGCTTTGTCGCATGGATGTTCGGCTAGCATCCGGAGGTCATCACCATGGCGAACGGGGGAAATGATGGGTGATAACGATCTTCCACAACCGAAAGACAGTGAACTCCCCTTACCTCCGGGCAAACCACTGTCCGACGGACTGGTCGCCCCGCCGCCGCTGAAGGCGCCGCTGGGCGACCCGAACATCTACGACCCCGCGGCACCGGCCCCGCAGCGGCCGCTGGCACCGGGCGTCCAGGGCCCCGTACCGCAGCACCTCGCGATCGCGCCCGGGGTGCTGCGCGGCGCGGCGGGCAAGGCGGACGACGTCTACGACACCCTCCGCAAGCAGGCGGCCTCCCTGGAGGCGCCGACGTCCAAGGCGGCCAAGGGCGTCGAGGGTCTCGCGGTGCAGGGCGCGCTGACCCGTTCCCACAAGCACTGGGAGAAGCAGGCGGGCACGGTGACCGCGTGGCTCGCGCATATCTCGGAGAGCCTGCGGCTCGCCGCCAACACCCATGTGAAGCAGGACCAGGGCACCGGGGGCACCTTCGGCCAGGGCAAGAAGAGCCCGTTCCTCCTGGACCGGACCGCCCCGCCGCTGGATCCGTCGGCCTCGTCGATATGGAGGTACCGGTGACCGCCCCCATCTCCTACTACGAGGCGCTCAAGACGGCCGACTTCGGAGCGCTGGAGACCCTGGCGGAGGCGTGGAAGGCCGTCCACGACAAGGTCAGGAATCTTGACGACAAGGTCCGTGACGAGGTGCTCAAACCCCTGAAGGACAAGGGGTACTGGGAGGGGATGGCCGCCCCCTACGCCTGGGCGCAGATCGATGACATCCAGCGCCAGGTCACCGCCGCCGCCAAGGTCGTGGACGCGGTGCGCCGTTCGCTGGAGGACGGGGCGGGTGAGCTGAAGGCCGCCCAGACGCGGCTGCGGGAGCTGGTGGCGGGGCTCGGGAAGGACCTGTTCGTCGATGCCAGGGGCGAGGTGCACTCGGTCGACGAGTGCAACGTGGACGCCGAGGTCAGCAAGAAGGCGAAGAAAGCGGCCGAAGGCCCCCAGAAGGAGCTCGACATGATCCTCCGGGACGCCTATGTGACCGACCAGAACCTGGCGGTCACACTGATGGACAACATCGGCCCCGACCTGTGGTTCAACGGCGGGAAGGTCCACACCGACATCAACCACACCAGCGGTATCAGCACCGACCGCTTCGACCAGATCGGCCGTGAGCTCAAGGGGCTGGACCCGGACCCGCGGAAGAACCACCTCACCCCGCGCACCCTGCTGACCAACTGGGTGGCCGGGACGGGTGATGACATGTACCAGTTCTCGCAGCACGATCCGTTCGTCGAGCAGCTCCGCAGGAGCGAGAGCATGGACAAGATCCGTGGCGACACCCTGGAGCAGTGGAAGAACGGCCATGCGGAGGGCCGTCTGCACCACCGGATCTCCGGTCAGTCGTTCATGGGCCAGGTGGGCACCTACGCCAAGGACATGACGGGTCTCTCCGGGCTCGACAACCTGTGGGGCGGGGACACCAACGAGGCGCAGTCCCTGCTCGGTTCCTATGACATCGACTACGAGGTCAAGGGCACCGACCCCGACGGCAAGCTGGTGGTGCAGTACTCACTGAAGAACGACACCGACATGGAGTCGTTCATACCGGGCTACCAGAAGGCGCAGCAGAAGCTGAATCACGACAGCGGGCCGGCCTCGGACATCAAGGAACGCATGGTGTGGACCGAGCGCATCGATCCGGCAGACCGCTGACCGGTTCCGCCCCTCGGTCCGCTGCTGGGCGGCGGCTCAGGCGTGCAGTACGCCGCCGCCCAGCAGCCCGAACAGCAGCAGCCCGACCGCGATCCGGTAGACCACGAAGGCGTTGAAGGAGTGCTGCGCCACGTACCGCAGCAGCCAGGCGATGGAGGCGTAGGCCACCGCGAAGGACACGGCCGTGCCGACCGCCAGCGGGGCCACCGCCACCCCCGCGCCCACCGCGTCCTTCAGCTCGTACAGACCCGCGCCGGTCAGCGCGGGGATACCGAGGAAGAACGACAGCCGGGTGGCCGCCACCCGGTCCAGGTCCAGCAGCAGCGCGGTGGACATGGTCGCCCCGGAGCGGGAGAAGCCGGGGAAGAGCAGCGCGAGGGTCTGTGCGCAGCCGACGAGCATGGTGTCCCGGAAACCGGCGTCGTCCTCACCGCGCTTGTGGCGCCCCCGGCGGTCCGCCGCCCACATCACCGCGCTGCCCCCGATCAGGGATCCTGCCACCACCCACAGCGAGGCGAGCGGCCCCTCGATCAGCGGCTTGGCCGCCAGTCCCACGGCCACGATGGGGAGGGTGGCGAAGATGACCCACCAGCCGAACCGGTAGTCGTGGCGGTAGCGCTCCTCGGGGCGCACCAGACCGCGGGCCCAGGCCCGGGTGATGCGCGCGATGTCCCCGGAGAAGTAGACCAGGGCCGCCGCGATGGCGCCCACCTGGATCACCGCGGTGAAGGCGACGACGGACCGGTGGTCCACCGGGATGCCCATCAGCCCCTCGGTGATCTTCAGATGTCCGGTGGAGGAGACCGGGAGGAATTCGGTCACCCCTTCCACCAGACCGAGAACCGTCGCCTGTCCGATGCTGATCGCGCCGCTCACAGCCGTGAGTATCGTGGAACGACGGGGCCGCACCGCAGACCGACACCAGCGCCCCCGGGTACCACACAGCACAAAGGAGCCGGCGGGCGATGGCGACAGCGGTGGACGCGCTCGACGCGAAGATCCTGCGACTGCTGCTGGAGCAGCCGCGCACCAGTGTCCGGGAGTACGCGCGGACGCTCGGCATCGCCCGGGGCACGGTGCAGGCGCGGCTGGACCGGCTGGAGCGGGACGGGGTCATCACGGCCTACGGCCCGTCGCTGTCCCCCGCCGCGCTCGGCCACCCCGTCCTGGCGTTCGTCCACATCGAGGTCACGCAGGGCCATCTGGACGAGGTCGGCGACGCGGTGGCCGCGCTGCCGGAGATCATCGAGGCGTTCTCCATCACCGGCGGCGGCGATCTGATCACCCGGGTGGTGGCGCGGGACAACGCGCATCTGGAGGACGTCGTCCAGACGCTGATCCGGACGCCCGGTGTGGTGCGGACACGCACCGAGATGGCCCTCCGCGAGCGGGTGCGCTACCGGATGCTGCCGCTGGTGGAAGCGGTGGGCCGGGCCGCCCCGACGGCCCGCGCCCAGGAGCCGCGGACCCGGCCCTGAGCACCGCCTTGGCATGCTGGTGGCCATGAGCAGCAGTCCGACACCGCCGCCGGCGGTCCCGCCGCGCACCCCCGCCGTGATCTTCGATCTGGACGGCACCCTGGTGGACAGCGAACCGCACTACTACGAGGCCGGGCGGCGCACCCTGGAGCTTTACGGCGTCACCGGGTACACCTGGGAGGAGCACTCCCGGTTCATCGGCGTGGGCACCCGCGAGACGCTCGAGGCCCTGCGCGAGCGCTACGCCCTGGACGTGTCCGTGGACGAACTGCTGGCCGTGAAGAACCGGCACTACCTGGAACTGACCGGGAGCGGCACCACCGTCTTCCCCCGGATGCGCTCCTTCGTCGAGCGGCTGCACACCGCCGGACACCGGCTGGCCGTCGCCTCCGGTTCCTCCCGCGCCGCGATCGAGGCGGCGCTCACCGCCACCGGGCTGAGAGCGCTGCTGCCCGTGTACGTCTCCGCGGAGGAGGTCGGCCGCGGCAAGCCCGAGCCGGATGTGTTCCTTGCCGCCGCACGGCTGCTGGGGGCCGATCCGGCGGACTGCGTGGTGGTCGAGGACGCGGCCCCGGGCGTGGAGGCGGCCCGGCGGGCCGGGATGCGATGTATCGCCGTCCCGTACGCCGTGGACGCCGGGCGGCGCGGTCCTGACCCGTCGGCGTTCGCCTCCGCGGGGCTCGTCTTCCCCGGCGGCCAGGAGGAGTTCGACGCCGGGGCCGCCTACGCGTGGACCACCGGCGGCGGCTGACGCCCCGACATATCGTCATGTTGTCCCCGTGAGAGGATACGCGCGCCCGAACAGTCACCTGAGGAGATGGAGGGCGTATGGGACGACATGGGGGTCAGGCGGTGCGCCGCTGGGGAGCGGCGGTCATCGCCACCACGGCGGCGCTGTCGGTCGCCGCGCCGACGGCCACCGCACAGCCACAGCCCACCGGGCGGACGACCGCGGCCGGGCCGTCGGGGATCCATGCCAAGAGCGCTTATCTGCTCGACAGCGGCCCGAACAAGAAGCTGTGGGCCAAGGGGTCCGACACCAAGCGCCAGATGGCCAGCATCACCAAGATGATGACCGCCGTGGTGGTGCTGGACACCCGCGGGGTGAACCTCGACAAGAAGGTCACCGTGCGCCAGGCGTACCTGGACTACATCGAGCGCAGCGGCGGCAGCAAGGCCGATCTGCAGAAGGGCGACAAACTCACCGTCCGGCAACTGCTGTACGGGATGCTGCTCCCCTCCGGATGCGACGCCGCGATGGCCCTGGCCGACACCTTCGGCACCGGGAACACCACCGCCAAGCGCACCGCGTCGTTCATCTCCAAGATGAACAAGAAGGCCGACGCGCTGGGGATGACCAGGACGCACTACGACTCGTTCGACGGCATCACCGACCGCGGCGACAACTACACCACCGCCCGGGACCTGGCGAAGCTGGCGCGTCACGCGCTGGGCAACGCCACCTTCCGCACGGTGGTGAAGTCGACGGACACCGAGCAGCAGGCCCCGGCGGCCAACGGCCGCACCCGCACCTACTACTGGTCCAGCACCAACAAGCTGCTGGGCTCGTACGACGGCGCGATCGGTGTGAAGACCGGTACCGGCAGCCGGGCGGGCAAGTGCATCGTCTTCGCGGCGAAGCGCGGTGGCCGCACGGTCATCGGTGTGGTGCTCAACGACGCCAAGCGGTACCCGGACGCCAAGAAGATGCTCGACTGGGCGTACCACACCCGCACCCAGGTGACCTGGCGCAAGCTGCCCGCGGGCACGCCCCAGGACTGACCGGACTGCTACGCTCTCCGTCATGCAGCGTGCCGCGATCGCCGTGACGACGACGCCGGACAGAGTCCCGGCGCGCTGATCGATGTCCTGATCCGAAGCCCCGGGGCGAGTGCCCCGGGGCTTCGCGCTGTGGTCACTCGCCCGCCGTCCGCGAGGAGACCACCATGAACGACCACCGCCGGCTCGGCCGTGAACTCGACCTGTTCGACACCGACCCGCTGATGGGCGCGGGGCTGCCGTACTGGCTGCCCGACGGCGCCGCGGTACGCCACAGCCTGGAGGAGTACGTCCGGGACCTGGAGCGGCGGGCGGGATACCGCCATGTGTACTCCCCCGTGCTCGGCAAACGGGAGCTGTACGAGATCTCGGGACACTGGGCGCACTACAGCGACGACATGTATCCCCCGATGGACGTGGGCGGGGAGGAGGTGGTCCTGCGGCCGAGCCTGTGTCCCCACCATGCGCTGATCTACCGCTCCCGTTCCCACAGCTACCGCGAACTCCCGCTTCGCATGGCCGAGTTGGGAGGGATGTACCGCTCCGAGCTCTCGGGTGTGCTCGGCGGGCTGAGCCGGGTCCGGGCCATCCAGCTCAATGACGCGCATGTGTTCTGCACCCTGGACCAGGTGGCGGACGAGGCACGGGCCGCGCTGGAGCTGATCCGGGAGGCTTACGCGGCGCTCGGTATCACCCCGGCCCGCTACCGGCTCTCGCTCCCCGGCCCCGGCGGCAAGTACGTGGCCGCGCCGGAGCTGTGGCGGCGCTCGGTCGACCTGCTGACCGAGGTGCTGGAACGCTGCGGACTGCCGTACGAGGCGGCCGAGGGCGAGGCCGCGTTCTACGGACCCAAGATCGATGTGCAGATGGCCGACGGCGCCGGACGGGAGTTCACCCTGTCCACCGTGCAGATCGACTTCCACCAGCCCGAGCGGTTCGATCTGCACTACATCGGCGCGGACGGGGCGAAGCACCGGCCGGTGATGGTGCACCGCAGCATCATCGGCAGCGTCGAGCGCGCGGTGGCCCACCTCATCGAGACCTACGGGGGCGCGTTCCCCGCCTGGCTGGCCCCCGTCCAGCTGGCGGTCCTCCCGGTGCACGAGGACCAGCTGCCTTACGCCGCGGAGTTCGTCCGGCGCTGTGTCTCGCTCGGACTGCGCGCGGAGGTGGCGGAGCCGGAGCGCGGCAGTCTGGGCGCCCGCATCCGGGCCGCCCGGCTGATCCCCTACCAGGCCGTCATCGGCGCCGCGGAAGCCGCCGGCGGGCACATCAGCCTGCGGCTGCGGGACGGTCGCCGGATGGGGCCGCGGCCGGCCGGGGAGGTCCTCGCGCGGATCGGCGCGCTCGTCACCTCCCACCGCCCCGCGCTGTGGGAGGACGGCGACGCCGCGCCCTAGGACCGGCGGCGCGGCTTGCCGCGCTTGCCGCCCCTGGGGGCGCCGGAGCCGCCGCGCGGGCTCTTGCCGGCCGCCCGGCCCGCCGTGGGCTTGCCGCCCGCGGCGGGCTTGCGCCGTGCGCCACCGGTGTCCGGACGCTTCGCCTTCGGCTGCTCCGGGGCCGTTTTGCGGCCCCGTGAGCTGTTGACGGTCCGCCCGCGGACGATCCCGATGAAGTCCTCCACCAGATCGGTGGTCGCGTCCTCGGGCCAGGACAGGGCGACCTGTGACGCGGGGGCGTCCGTGACCGTGCGGTAGGTGAGGTCCCTGCGGTGGTGCAGCCGGGCGAGGGACTGCGGTACGACGAGCACTCCCACTCCGGCCGCCACCAGCTCGATGGCGTCCGCCGTCGTGGCGGGGCGCTCCAGCGCGGGCCGTCCCGGCCGGTGCTCCCACTCCAGTACGTCATCGAGGGGGTGCAGCACGATGTCATCGGCCAGGTCCCCGGCGGACACCTCGTCCACGGCCGCGATGAGGTGGTCCTTCGGCACCACGACGACCGTCGTCTCGGTGTAGAGGGGGATCGCGCTGAAGACCGTCCGGTCGACCGGCAGCCGCACGAACCCCGCGTCGGCGCCACCGTCCCGCAACATCCCGGACGCCTCGGCGGTGGACACCGCGACGAGGGTCAGGGGCACATCGGGCAGCCGCTCGTTCCAGATCCGCACCCATTTGGCGGGCGTCACTCCCGGGACGTACGCGAGCCGGAACGACGGGGACACTTCCGAGCTGGTCACCCCGCCAGGCTACCGGTCGTGGTCGGGGGCCGCACACACGCTCGATACCCTGGACCACATGAAGTCGCACCAGACATCCCAGACGATGAAGCCCGCCACGGCGGCGAAGAAGCTGGGTGTGTACCTCCAGGCCACCCCCGCCGAGTTCCAGGAGGGCGTCGTCTCGCGCGCCGAACTGAACGCGCTGCAGGCCGATCCGCCCGAGTGGCTGCGGGAGCTGCGCCGCAACGGCCCGCACCCGCGCCCGGTGGTCGCGGCGAAGCTGGGCACCTCCATCGCGGGTCTCGCCCGCGGCGGGATCACCGAGCCGCTCACCACCGAGCAGATCGACGCCCTGAAGGAGGACCGGCCCGAGTGGCTGGAGCGGGAACGGGCCACCCAGGCCGATGTGCGCAAGGAAACGGCGCGGATCAAGGAGAAGAACGCGGAGCGGCAGGACGGCTGATCACACCGTGCGCGCACGGGCATCGCGCGTACGTCAGCCCAGGAAGCTGAACCGCACCTGACGGTGCGGGTTGTCCCGGTTGGTGTCGACCAGGCACACCGACTGCCAGGTGCCGAGCGCGAGCGCCCCGCCGATGACCGGAAGCGTCGCATGCGGCGGGACGATGGCGGGCACCACATGGTCCCGGCCGTGGCCGTGGCTGCCGTGCCGGTGGCGCCAGCGGTCGTCGGCGGGCAGCAGGTCGCGCAGGGCGGCGAGCAGATCGGCGTCGCTGCCCGCGCCCGTCTCCAGGACGGCCACCCCGGCGGTGGCGTGCGGGACGAACACGTTCAACAGCCCGTCGCCGCCGTCCGCCGCCTCCCGCACGAAGGCCGCGCAGTCGGCCGTGAGGTCGGCGACGATCTCGCGGGAGCCGGTGGTGATCTCGAGGACATGCGTACGGAAGGTCATACCCCCATCCTCGTACCCGGCCGGTGGCGGGCGGTGGCCCGCCCGTCGCCCCGCCGGGAAGATCCCACCACCCCGGCGGGTTGGTGGAGGCATGGACAACGTGGATGTGGTGGTCGTGGGCGCCGGGCAGGCGGGGCTGTCCGCCGCGTACCACCTGCGGCGGGCGGGGTACGAGCCGGGCACCGGGTTCGTGGTGCTGGACCACTCCCCGGGGCCGGGCGGCGCGTGGCAGTTCCGCTGGCCCTCGCTGACCTACGGCAAGGTGCACGGGATGTACGACCTGCCGGGGATGCGGCTGGCCGACGAGGACGCCGATCCGGAGCGGCCGTCCTCCCAGGTGATCTCCGCATACTTCGCCCGCTATGAGAGCGCCTTCGACCTGCGGATCGTCCGGCCCGTACACGTCACCGCGGTCCATGAGGGCGACGGCGGACGGCTGGTGGTGGAGAGCGCGGCGGGGAGCTGGTCCGCACGGGCGCTGATCAACGCCACGGGCACCTGGGACCGCCCGTTCTGGCCGCGCTATCCCGGACAGGAGACCTTCCGGGGGCGGCAGTTGCACACCGCACGCTACCCCGGCCCGGAGGCGTTCGCGGGGCGGCGGGTGGTCGTCGTGGGAGGCGGCACCTCCGGGGTGCAGCATCTGCTGGAGATCGCCGAGGTGGCGGCGGAGACGACCTGGGTGACCCGGCGGCCGCCGGTCTTCCGGGAGGGGCGGTTCGACGAGATCCGGGGGCGCGAGGCCGTCGCCATGGTCGAGGAGCGGGTGCGGCGCGGGCTGCCGCCGCGGAGCGTGGTGTCGGTGACCGGTCTGCCCATGACGGAGGCGATGCTGCGGGCCAGGGAGAAGGGGGTGCTGGACCGGCTGCCCATGTTCGACCGGATCACCCCGACCGGGGTGCGCTGGGACGACGGCCGGGTGGTGGAGGCGGACACCATCCTGTGGGCCACCGGCTTCCGCGCCGTCATCGACCATCTCGCACCCCTGAGGCTGCGCGAGCCGGGCGGAGGCATCGCCCT
This sequence comes from Streptomyces sp. NPDC045899, assembly GCF_056431485.1. NCBI lineage: Bacteria > Bacillati > Actinomycetota > Actinomycetes > Kitasatosporales > Streptomycetaceae > Streptomyces > Streptomyces sp. NPDC045899. The sequence goes on along the minus strand of NZ_JBWKKP010000022.1, from coordinate 122,716 downwards.
GGAGGGCACCCGAGCCGTCCGGGACCCGCGGATCCACCTCGTCGGCTACGGTCCGTCAGCGAGCACGATCGGCGCCAACCGTGCCGGGCGGGCCGCGGTGCGGGAGATCCGGGCGCTGCTGGACACGGTCCCGGCCGCCCTCTGAGGCCGCCGGGACAGGTCGCCCGGCGCACACCGCGGCGCGCTAACCCTGTCTCGGCAGCACCGTCCGCGACGTCGAAGCACGGACCACCAGTTCGGGCTGGAGCACGATCCGCCGGTGCCGGTGGTCCACCGCCTCCTCGCCGGTCTCCTCGATCAGCAGGTCCGCCGCCGTACGCCCCATCCGGAACGCGGGCTGCCGCACCGATGTCAGCGGTACCGCTGCCGCCGCCGCGAACTCGATGTCGTCGTACCCCACCAGCGCCACCTCCCCCGGCACCGACACCCCCGCGGCGAAGAGCGCCTGGAGCACCCCCAGCGCCAGCAGGTCGTTCGCGCAGAACACCGCCGTCGGCCGCGGCGACATGGCCAGCAGCCGCGCACCCGCTTCCCGGCCCGCCGCCACGTCCAGCCGCTCGGTCTCGATGTGGTGCAACGCCCCGGGCGGCAGCCCGTGTTCGGCGAGCGCGGCGAGGGCCCCGGTGAGCCGGTCCCGGCACTGCGGAAGCCGCATCGAACCGCTCACGTAGACCATGCCGCGGTGGCCCCGGGAGAGCAGATGGCGGCCCGCGAGCGCCCCGCCCTCGACGTCGTCGACCGACACCGAACACCCCTCGGTGGCCGGCACCTCGCGGTCCACGTGGACGAACGGGATGTCATGGCGGCGGAAGTCGCGCAGATTGGCCCCGTCGGCGTCGGCCGGGGTGACCAGCACCCCGCGCACCCGGTGCTCGGCGAAGAGGGACAGATAGTCGGCCTCCTCATCGGAGCTCTGGGCGCTGTTGCACACCATCACCCCGAGCCCCGCCTCACGCGCGGCCCGCTCCGCACCGCTGGCCACGTCCACGAAGAACGGATTGGCCATGTCCAGCACCAGCAGCGAGATGATCCGGCTGCGCCCCGCCCGCAGTTGCCGAGCCGACTCGCTGCGCACGTACCCCAGCCGCTCGATCACCGCCTGCACACGGTCCCGCGTCCCCTCGGCCACCAGATCCGGCCGGTTGATCACGTTCGACACCGTACCGACCGACACCCCCGCCTGACGTGCGACGTCCTTGATCCCCACCATGCGTCCCACGACCCCGGCCCTCCGGCTCCCGCGACCCACCGGGGTCGCGGCCTCATCGTAGTGCGCGGTACCCGCCGGTAGCGGGGATACGACGAGGTCCGCGCTGCTTCACAGCACCCGGTCGCTGCGGCAGTATGAGCCCACGGGTGATCATTCGGTGTGGGACCGGGCCGCCGCCCGGCCGGAGGAGGAACGGTGCGCGTAGGGCTCTTCATCACGTGCGTCAACGACACCCTCTACCCGCGCACCGGCCGGGCCGTGGTCACCCTGCTGGAACGGCTCGGCGTCGAGGTGGGCTTCCCCGCCGCACAGAGCTGCTGCGGCCAGCCGCACTTCAACACCGGCTACCGCCATGAGACGGAACCGCTGGTCCGCCGCTACGCCACCGCCTTCCGGGGCTATGACCACATCGTGACCCCGTCCGGCTCATGCGCCGCGATGGTCCGGGACAACTACCCCAGGATCGGCGCGAAGGCCGCCGCGGAGGGCCGTGGCCAGGAGCTCGCCGAGGCCGCCGCCACCGTGGTCCCCCGGACCCACGAGTTCACGGAGTTCCTGACGGATGTGCTCGGGGTGACGGACGTCGGCGCGTACTACCCGCACACCGTGACGTACCACCCCACCTGTCACGGACTGCGGATGCTCCGCCTCGGCGACCGGCCGCGGGCGCTGCTCGGCGCGGTGCGGGGCCTGGAGCTGGTGGAACTGCCGGGCGCCGAGGAGTGCTGTGGTTTCGGCGGTACGTTCGCCGTGAAGAACGCGGCCGTCTCCGCGGCGATGGGCGAGGACAAGGCACGCAACATCACCGCGACGGGCGCGCAGGCGGTGTGCACGGTGGACAACTCCTGCCAGATGCACATCGGCGGCACCCTCGCCCGGCAGGGCTCGGCGGTGCGCCCGGTGCACATCGCCGAGATCCTGGCCAGTACGGAGGAACACGTGTGGTGACACACCGCCCTGAAAGGAGCTCCTGGTGAGCGGACCCGGCCACGCCACCTATCTGGGGATGCCCGCCTTCCCGGAGGCGGCCGACACCTCCACCCGTGACACCCGGCTGCGCGCCAACCTCCGCCACGCCACCCACACCATCCGCGCCAAGCGCGCCACCGCGGTGGCCGAACTGGACGACTGGGGACGGCTGCGCGCGGCGGGGGCCGCCATCAAGGACCGTACGCTGCGCCATCTCGACCACTATCTGGAGCGGTTGGAGAGCGCGGTCACGGCCGCCGGCGGCCAGGTGCACTGGGCGGCGGACGCGGACGAGGCGAACCGGATCGTCACCGAACTGGTGCGGGCGACCGGGGAACACGAGGTCGTCAAGGTCAAGTCGATGGCCACCCAGGAGATCGGGCTGAACGACGCGCTCGCCGAGGCGGGCATCACGGCGTACGAGACCGATCTCGCCGAACTCATCGTGCAGCTGGGCGACGATCTGCCCTCGCACATCCTGGTCCCTGCGATCCACCGCAACCGGTCCGAGATCCGGGACATCTTCGCCGAGCGGATGGCCCGGTGGGGCCGCCCGGCCCCGGACGGGCTCACCGACGCGCCCGCCGACCTGGCGGAGGCGGCCCGGCTGCACCTGCGCGAGAAGTTCCTCAACGCCAAGGTGGGCGTCTCGGGCGCGAACTTCATGGTGGCGGAGACGGGCACCCTGGTGGTGGTGGAGTCCGAGGGCAACGGGCGGATGTGTCTGACCCTCCCCGACACACTGATCTCGGTGGTGGGCATCGAGAAGGTGGTGCCCACGTTCCAGGACCTGGAGGTGTTCCTCCAGCTCCTCCCGCGCTCCTCGACGGCCGAGCGGATGAACCCCTACACCTCGACGTGGACCGGCACCTCGGACGACGACGGCCCGCGCACGTTCCACCTCGTCCTGCTGGACAACGGCCGCACCGACACCCTCGCCGACACCGTGGGCCGCCAGGCGCTCCGCTGCATCCGCTGTTCCGCGTGTCTCAACGTGTGCCCGGTGTACGAACGCACGGGCGGCCACGCGTACGGCTCGGCCTACCCGGGCCCGATCGGCGCCATCCTCACCCCCCAACTGCGCGGCACCCAGAGCGCGCTGGACGCCTCACTGCCGTACGCCTCATCGCTGTGCGGTGCCTGCTACGAGGTGTGTCCGGTCGCCATCGACATCCCCGAGGTCCTGGTCCACCTGCGCGAACGGGTCGTCGAGGGCGGCCCGGTCTCGGTCCGCGGCACCCGCGCGGTCATCAAGCCCGCCAAGGGCCACGCGGCCGAACGCGCCGCGATGCGGGCGGCGCGCTGGGCGCTGGACCACCCGAGCGTGCTGCGCACCGGCCAGCGCCTCGCCTCCCGCACCCGCCGGCTGCATCCGCGCCGGCTGCCGGGCCCGGGGCGCGCCTGGAGCGACACCCGTGAACTGCCCGCGGTGCCGGCCGAGTCGTTCCGCGACTGGTGGCAGCGGACCCGGGCCACGAACGACAGGAGCACCCCATGAGCTCACGCGACCTCGTCATGGCGAGGGTCCGCCGCGCGCTGACCGATGTCCCGCGCGGCGAGAGCCCTTCGGAGGTGGTGGTCGAGCGTACGTATCTGCGCCGCCACGGCGACCGCACCCCGGCGCAGACCGCCGACCTCCTGGCCGAGAACCTGACCGACTACCGCGCCGCGGTCCACCGCACCGACACCACCGGACTCCCGGCCCTCGTCGCCCGTCTGCTGATGGACCGTGGGGCCGGCACCGTCGTCGTCCCGCCGGCCCTCCCCGCCGACTGGCTCTCCGCCACCGCGGTCCACCGGATCCCGGACTCCGCCGATCTGACCCCGCATGACCTGGACGCGGTGTCCAGCGTGGTCACCGGCTGCGCGGTGGCCATCGCCGAGACCGGCACGGTCGTCCTGGACGCCTCCCCCGACCAGGGCCGCCGCCGTATCACCCTGGTCCCGGACCACCACATCTGTGTGATCCGGGTGCCCTCGCAGGTCGTGGACTCCGTCCCCGAGGCCCTGGAACGCCTCGCCCCCTCCCGCCCCCAGACCTGGATCTCCGGCCCCTCCGCCACCAGCGACATCGAACTCACCCGCGTCGAGGGCGTCCACGGCCCCCGCGCCCTGGACGTCGTCCTCGTCACGGAGGACTGACGGTCCCGGACAGCTGACGGCCCTGATCCGAACCCCCGGGCCCCGGATGCGGTGTTGCTCACATCACCTCCACATCAGGCCAGTTGAGAGGCTCGAAGAGGTTTAGACCCGTGCGCGGTGTCAGTGGCTGCCTCTATGGTGGGGGTCATGTGTCCGACTCCTACTCCTTCCCAGGCGGCTTTACTGTCCCCCTCCCTCTCCTCCACCGATCAGGCCAACGAGGCCATCCGTGTGTTTCTACGGGCGCGGGCCGGCCGGGCGCTGTGTCCGGCGGAGCGGGCCGAGTACGGGCGGTTGCTGGGTGTGTATACGCGTGCGCTGCGCGGGGAGATGGAGAAGGCGGCCTGAGCGAGGGGCGCCGGAATGGCCGGTGCCCATCTGACCTGGGGCGGGGGGCGCCGTGCGCGCAGTGGGGAAGGTCGTCGTCGGGGCGGCCGTGGTCGTGCTGGTGGGGGGCGCCGGGTTCGGGGCGTACAACCTCTACGCCGGGGTGACCGGCGGCAACACCGCGTCGACGCACGGCGGAGCGGTGACCGGGACCGAGGTCCGGGACACCGCGCGGCGCTTCCTGAACGCGTGGGCGGACGGCAATGACCTGCTGGCCTCCGGCTTCACGAATGACGCCCAGGCGGCCGTCGGTCTGCTGGGCGGGTTCCGGGACGACGCCAAGGTGAAGAAGGTGACCCTGACGCCGGGCGCGGCGAAGGGCGCCACGGTGCCGTTCCGGGTGAAGGCCGAGATCCGTTACGGGAAGACCCGTTCGACCTGGCGCTATGACTCACAGCTGACCGTGGTGCGCGGCCGGACGACCGACAAGCCGCTGGTGGACTGGACGCCCGCGGTCGTCCACCCCAAGCTGGCGCGGGGCCAGACGGTCCGCACCGAACTGGCGGAGAACGCGCCGGTGACGGTCCTCGACCGGAACGGCAAGGAGCTGCGCCCGGGGCGCTACCCCTCACTCGATCCGCTGCTGACCTCGCTCCGGGCGCGGTACGGCGATCGTATGGGCGGTACGGGGCAGGTCGAGGTGTGGGCGGTGCGCCCGGACGGCACGGCCGGGGACACCCTGCACGTGGTCACCAAGGGCAAGCGCGGCACCCTGCGCACCACGCTCGACGCCGCGGTGCAGAAGAGCGCGGAGAAGGCCGTGGCCAAGCGCTTCGGTGCCTCGGTGGTGGCGCTCAAGCCCAGTACGGGCGAGATCCTGGCGGTGGCCAACTCCGACAAGGGCGAGTTCAGCGCGGCGTTGCAGGGACAGACGGCGCCCGGCTCCACGTTCAAGATCATCAGTGCCGCCACCCTGCTGGAGACCGGCACGGTGACGCCCGGCAAGAAGGTGCCCTGCCCGAAGACGGCGGCGTACCAGCAGGGCATGACCTTCCACAACGTCGAGGACAGCGAGAATCCGGGCGCCACCTTCGCCCAGGACTTCGCGGCCTCCTGCAACACGGCGTTCGTCGCGCTCGCCGGGGCGATCCCGGACGGCGCGCTGGCGCGTGAGGCACAGTCGGTGTTCGGCATCGGGCGCGACTGGCAGGTGGGTGTGCCGACGTTCGACGGTGCGGTGCCCGACGGCGGCGGGGACGACAAGGCCGCCGCCCTCATCGGCCAGGGCACGGTGCAGATGAACCCGCTCACCATGGCCTCCGTGGCCGCCACCGCCCAGACGGGCCGGTTCAGACAGCCCGTCCTGGTGCCGCGTTCGGTGGGCCACCGGCAGGTCGCCACCAGTGACCGCGGTCTGAGCCCAGCCGTCGTCCAGCAGCTCAAGGGCATGATGCGGCTGACGGCGACCAGCGGTACGGCGGCCCGTGCGATGTCCGGGCTGAGCGGGGACATCGGCGCCAAGACCGGCTCGGCGGAGATCGACGGCCAGCCGGAGACCAACGCGTGGTTCACGGCCTACCGGAACGACATGGCCGCGGCCGCCGTGGTCACCAAGGGCGGCCACGGCGGGGACGCCGCGGGGCCGGTCGTCCGCGAGGTCCTCACCGCGCACTGAGCCTCGGCGGCACCGCCGCGGGAACTCCCCGAAAGGGACTTCCGCCAAGGGACTTCCGCCAGGGGACTTCCTCCAAGGGTTGTGCAAAGGGGTTGTCCAAGCCGGATCGGGGCACCTACTGTGACGCCTCACCGGCCCGTACCCCTCGGCCCGCTCCCGCCCCAGGAGGCATCACGGCGTGAAGCGCACCTCCCGTGACATCCGCGTCGCGAACCGCTACGAGGTGCTGCGCCACGTCATCGCCGGATCCCCGGTGTCACGGCAGCACCTGGCCGCCGCGACCGGGCTCAGCCCGGCCACCGTCGCCACGCTCGTCGGCGAACTGCTGCGGCTCGGGGCGATCACCGAGGTCGGCCACGAGGAGTCCGACGGCGGACGGCCGCGCGGGCTGGTGGCCGTGAACGGCTCCGGCGGCGCCCTGATCGGGGTGGACGTGGCCGAGACCTATATCCACGTCGAGCTGTTCGACCTCTCCCTCACCGTACTGGCCCGCGCCGAGGAGGAGTTGCGCCCCGAACGCCCCGGTGAACGCGGTCCGGAGCAGGTCGTCGCGCGGATCGCCACCGCCGTACGGACCGTGGTCACGGCCGCGGCCGTCCCCGACGAGCGGGTGCTGGGGGTCGGGGTCAGCCTGCCGGGGCAGGTGGACCGTGAGGGCGGGGTGTCGGTGTTCGCGCCCAACTGGGACTGGCACGACGTCCCGGTGCTGGACCTGCTGGCCGGACACCTCCCCCATCCGCTGTACCTGGACAATCCGCTGCGCGCCTGCACCGTGGCCGAGCTGTGGTTCGGCGCGGCACGCGGCCGGGACGACGCGGTGGTGGTCAACCTCGGTACGGGCGTGGGTGCCGGGCTCGCGCTCGGCGGCACCCTGCACCGCGGTGCGAGCAACAGCGCTGGGGAATGGGGTCACACCACCCTGGTGCTGGACGGACGGCTGTGCCACTGCGGCGCCCAGGGCTGTGTGGAGTCCTACGTCGGCGCCCCGGGCATCATGCGGAACCTGCGCGAGCTGAGCCCCGGCAGCCCTCTGCTGCACCCCGACGATCAGACGGCCACGATCGAGGCGCTCGGCCGTGCGCTCGCCGACGGCGATCCGGTGGCGGTGAGGACCGTGCAGAACACCGCCCGTTATCTGGGTGCGGGCCTGGCCGACCTGGTCAACCTGGTCAACCCCGAAGTGATCGTCCTCAGCAGCTGGGTCGCGGCCCGGCTCGGTGAGCCCCTGCTCGCCGAGGTGCGCACCGCCGTGGCCGAGCGCGCCCTGCGCCGTCCGCTGGCGAGCACCCGGATCGTGCTGTCCCCGATCCCCGACAACCCCGTGAGCCTCGGCGCCGCCACCTTCGCCCTGGAGGGCTGGCTCGCGTCGGCCGGGCGCGCGCACCCGAGGGCTTCGTGAAACCGGGTGCGGTCGGGATGTCCAACAGCGCGCCCGCCCGCTGGAAGGCGCATGGGGGGAGCCGCGGCGGGTATCCCGGATCCGCCGACGCGAAGGAGTCCGCCCCCTGACGTCCCGGCCTCGCCGCCGGGCTGCTCCATCCCCACCCATGTGCTCGACCAGCGCGGCCACGACCGGCCCGACCGAACGCTGACCGAGGAGAAGGATGAGCTCCACGCAGCACACATCACACGCACCCGCACCCCTTCCGTACTACGAGGACATCTCCCCCGGCAGCGGGGGACTGCCGCCCCGCGCCTGGTCCGCCGAGACCGACGCGGCGCGGCTGAGCCTTGACGGCACCTGGGCCTTCCGGCTGTCCCCGACGGCCACCGCCGAGGACGACTCCTTCGCCCGCCCCGGCTACGACGCCTCGGGGTGGGCCGGGATCCCGGTGCCCGCGCACTGGGTGCTGCACGGCCACGGCGCGCCCATCTACACCAATCACCGCTATCCGTTCCCGGTGGACCCGCCGCGGGTCCCCACCGAGAACCCCACCGGTGACCATCTGCGCCTCTTCGACCTGCCCCCGGGCTGGCCGGACGGCGGCGACGCGGTGCTGCGGTTCGAGGGCGTCGATTCCTGTGCCCGGGTCTGGCTCAACGGTGAGGAGCTGGGCACGTTCAAGGGCAGCCGGCTGCCGCAGGAGTTCGCCGTCGGCGGGCTGCTGCTGCCGCGCGGCAACGTGCTGGCGGTCCGCGTGCACCAGTGGTCCTCCGGCAGCTATCTGGAGGACCAGGACCAGTGGTGGCTGCCGGGGATCTTCCGCGAGGTCACCCTGGAACACCGCCCGGAGGGCTGTCTGGAGGACTACTTCGTGCACGCCTCCTACGACCACGTACGGGGCGAGGGCACCCTGCGGATCGACGCCGATCCCGGTGGCCGGGTCACCGTGCCCGAACTGGGCCTGGACCTGGCCACCGGGGAGAGCGCCACGGTGCCGGTGGAGCCGTGGACGGCGGAGACCCCCCGGCTGTACGACGCGTGGCTGACCACCGTCGGCGAGAGCGTTCCGCTGCGGGTCGGCTTCCGCACCATCGTGGTCGAGGGCGGACTGCTGAAGGTCAACGGCAGGCGGGTGCTGTTCCGCGGGGTCAACCGGCACGAGTTCCACCCGGAGTCCGGCCGCACGCTGGACCCGGAGACCATGCGCGCCGATCTGACGCTGATGAAACAGCACAACGTCAACGCCGTGCGCACCAGCCACTATCCGCCGCATCCGGCCTTCCTCGGGCTCTGTGACGAGCTGGGGCTGTGGGTCGTCGACGAATGCGATCTGGAGACCCACGGCTTCGTCGAACAGGACTGGCGGGACAACCCGGTGGACGACGCCCGCTGGACCCCGGCACTGCTCGACCGGGCCGCCCGGATGGTCGAGCGCGACAAGAACCACCCGTCGATCGTGATGTGGTCGCTGGGGAACGAGTGCGGCACCGGTCGCGGGCTGTCCGCCATGGCCGACTGGATCCGGGAGCGCGATCCGTCGCGGGTGATCCACTACGAGGGCGATCCGTCCTGCGCCGACACCGACGTCTACTCGCGGATGTACGCGCCGCACGACGAGGTCGAGCGGATCGGACGGCGCGCGGAGCCGCCGTGGGGCGATCCGGAGCTGGACGCCAGGCGCCGGCGGCTGCCGTTCATCCAGTGCGAGTACGCGCACGCGATGGGCAACGGGCCGGGTGGACTCACCGAGTACCAGCGGTCGTTCGAGACCCATGAGCGCTGCCAGGGCGGTTTCGTCTGGGAGTGGATCGACCACGGTCTGGCCCGGCGCACCGCCGACGGCACGCCCTGGTTCGCCTACGGCGGGGACTTCGGCGAGGAGCTGCACGACGGGAACTTCGTCTGCGACGGTCTGGTCTTCCCCGACCGCACCCCCTCACCGGGGCTGACCGAGTACAAGAAGGTCATCGAGCCGGTCCGGATCGGTGGCGACGGTGTCGAGGGCACGGTGCGGATCGCCAACCACCATGACTTCGCCGATCTGTCCCATCTGGTCTTCGCCTGGCGTTACGAGGCCGAGGGCGAGGTGGTGGCGTCCGGCGAGCTGGCGGTGCCCCCGATCGGCCCGGGACTGGCCGCCGACCTCAAGCTGCCGGTGCCGCCCGAGACCGCGCCCGGCCAGGAGACCCGGTGGACCGTGGAGGCGCGGCTGGCCGCCACCACGGTGTGGGCCCCGGCGGGCCATCCGGTGGCGTGGGGCCAGCTCCCCGCCCGGGTGCGGACCGAGCCCCCGCACACCGACGCACCGGTGGAGGCGCCCCGCCGCGCCGCGCGGCGGATCACCCTCGGACCGGGCACCTTCGACGCCGCCACCGGTGAGCTCACCGCGCTCGGCCCGCTCGCGGTCACCGGGCCGCGGCTGGATGTGTGGCGGGCGCCCACCGACAACGACAACGGCGCCTCCTGGCAGCCCGATGAGCGGTACGGGCTGATCTGGCGGGAGCTGGGGCTGCACCGGATGAGGCACCGGGTGGACGCGGTGGAGCCGGACGGCACCGGGCTCACGGTGCGGACGAGGGTGGCGGCCGCGGCCACCGATCTGGCCCTGGAGACGGTCTGCCGCTGGACCGCCGCCGGGGACCGGCTGCGGCTCGCGGTGTCCGTCGTACCGCGCGGCACCTGGCCCTGTCCGCTGCCGCGGCTCGGTCTGCGGCTGGGTGTTCCGGCCTCGCTCGGCCACGCCGAGTGGTTCGGCGGCGGCCCCGGCGAGGGATATCCGGACACCCGGACCGCGTCCCGCCTGGGGCGCTGGGCGCTGTCGGTCGACGCGATGCAGACGCCGTACGTCCGGCCGCAGGAGAACGGGGCGCGGCCGGACGTCCGCTGGGCGCGGCTGTCCGCTCCCGACGGGCGGGGGGTGCGGATCGAGGGCGCCCCGCCGTTCTGGTTCACCGCGCGCCGCTGGACCAGTGAGCAGTTGGACGCCGCCGCGCACACCACGGACCTGGTGCCGTCGCCGGACACGGTGTGGGTCAACCTCGACCACGGTCAGCAGGGCATCGGCAGTCTGTCGTGCGGGCCCGGAGTGCTGGAGCCGTACCGCCTCCCGGTCGCACCGGCCGCGTTCACCTTCGTCTTCTCCCCGTCGGGATGAGACACCGACGGGCGGGCCGCCCTCAGCGGCCCGCCCGTGGGCCTTCCGTGTGCGCGGCCGGCGGGGTCAGCCCGCCGCGTTGCGCAGCGCCTCCAGCGCCTTGTCGGCGTGGACCGTCATCCGGAACTCGCTCTTGACGATCTCCAGCACCCGGCGGTCGGTACCGATCACGAAGGTGACCCGCTTGGTCGGTACCGCCGCCAGTCCGCGTTTGACGCCGAACCGCTCCCGTACGGTGCCCTCCGGGTCGGAGAGCAGCGGATAGCCGAAGGAGTGACGGCCGGCGAACTCCGCCTGCCGCTCCACGGAGTCGGCACTGATGCCCACCGGCTGTGCCCCCACGGCCCTGAACTCCGCCGCGATGTCGCGGAAGTGGCACGCCTCCTTGGTGCAGCCGGGGGTCATGGCCGCCGGGTAGAAGAAGAGCACCACCGGTCCGTCCGCGAGCAGTCCGCTCAGCGTCCGGACCGTACCGGTCTCGTCGGGAAGTTCGAAGTCCTCGACCACATCACCGATGTCCATGGGAGCACGCTACTCGGCCCCTTGCGGATCAGCTGCCACCGGTCACCTTGACGTAGTCGACGACGAGCACCTGCGGGAAGGCGGTGCTGCCGTCCGGGTCACCGGGCCAGTAGCCGCCTACGGCCAGGTTGAGGATGAGGTGGAAGGGGTGGTCGAACACCCAGCGGTTGCCGCCGAGATCGGCTGGGGTGCGCGTCTGGTAGACCTGCCCGTCCACCGACCAAGTGATCTTGTTCGGGGACCAGTCGACGGCGAAGGTGTGGAAGGCGTCGGCGAACGCGGCGCCGCCCGGCAGGGTGTAACCGGCGCCGATACCGCCGGAGCCGGAGTAGCCCGGGCCGTGGAGGGTGCCGTGTACGGTGCCCGGTTCGAAGCCGACGTTCTCCATCACGTCGATCTCACCGCAGTCGGGCCAGCCCGCGCTGCCGATGTCGGTGCCCAGCATCCAGAACGCGGGCCACATGCCCTGGCCGCGCGGGACCTTCAGCCGGGTCTCCACGTGGCCGTAGGCGGTGGTGAAGGTGCGGGCGGTGGACAGCCGGGCGGAGGTGTACTCGCACCGGCCGTACCAGCAGGCGTAGTCGGCGGGGTTCTCCTTGCGCGCGGTGATGACCAGGTTTCCCTGGCCGTCCAGCGCCGCGTTCCCGGTCCCGGCGGTGTAGTACTGCCGCTCGTGGTTGTTGACGTTGTCGCCGGTCTCGTGGCTCCAGCGGGAGCCGTCGACGGCGCTGCCCGCCGGGCCGTCGAAGTTCTCGGTGAACGTGGCGGCGGCGGTCCGGCCGCCACCGTCCTGCCCCGCGGCGGCCGGGGCGGTGGACCAGGAGACGGCGGCGAGGGCGGTGGCCGAGAGCAGGCCGATCACGGTGGTGCGCAGGGTCCTTCGCATGGAACCGTGGTGCCTTCCTGTGGGGGGTGGACCGGGCGTCGCCGGTCCGCGGGGGAAGGTGCTGCGGCCGGTGCGGTCACGGCCGGTGGAACATCGGTGGGGAGCGGTCGCGGGGGCCGAACGGGCCGTCAGGGAACGGGGGTCCGCGGCGGACGCGCGCCGTCGGCGAGGAACCGGCACACCGGGAGGGTCGCGGCGCCGAGCGCCACTCCGTCCGGTCCCGGCGTGCCGAGTTCGATGGCGGTGTGGGCGTAGGGGCGCCGCAGGGCGTGCGCGGCCACCGACTCCCGGATCCGGGGCAGCATCCGGGCGCCGAACCGCAGTCCGGCCCAGCCGCCGAGGACGATGCGCTCCGGGTTGAAGAGGTTGACCAGATTGGCGATCCCGGCGCCGAGGTACACCGCGGCCTCCTCCAGGACGCGCTGGGCCGCGGGTGAGGTGTCGGCCGCGGTCAGCAGCGCGCCGAACGCGGACTCCTCGTCCTCCCCCGGGACCGGACGGCCGCGCCGGGCCTGGCGGAAGCGCTCCAGGACCGCTCCGGCCCCCACGTACGCCTCGAGACAGCCGCGCGCACCGCACCGGCAACGGCGGCCCCCGGCCTGGACGGTGGTGTGGCCCCACTCCCCCGCGCTGCTGGTCGCGCCGCGGTAGGGGGACCCGCCCGTCACGATGCTCGCGCCGACACCCGAGCCGATCAGCGCGACCACCACATGCCGGGCGCCGCGCGCGGCGCCGAACCACAGCTCGGCCCGGCCCATCGCGCCGGCGCCGTTGTCGATGAACAGCGGCAGCGCCGTACCCGCGCGCAGCAGCCGCTCCAGCGGCACCGCGTCCCAGCCGAAGCTCTGGCCGTGGACGAGTGTCTCGGCCCCGCGCTCCACCGCGCCCGAGATGCCGACACCGACGCCGAGGATCGCCGACGGCGGCACCCCGGCGGCGCCGATGACGGTGTCGAGCCCGGCCAGGACATGGCCGACAACGCTGTCGGGATCATGCTGTCCGGTGGACAGCGGATGGTCGGCGGCGGCGAGCCGGTTCAGCCCCAGGTCGAACAGCGCGACGCGCACCCGGGTTTCCCCGATGTCGACGCCGACGACGTACCGGTGCGCGCGGACGAGCCGCAGCGGCGCCGGGCCCGGCCGGTCCGTCTCCGGCTCGATGAGGACGCCCTCCAGGAGCAGTTCATCGACGGCGGCGTCCACCACGGTGGCGTCAAGGCCCGTACGCAGGGTGAGTTGCCGCCTGCTGAGCGGGGAGTCGGAGTACAACGCCCACAGGACCGGGGAGCGTGCGCCGTGCCGCTGGTCGCGCCCAACGGTGAGCGGGTGGGGCTGGGCTGTCTGGGCCGTCATACATCACCTCCCGGGAAGACATAATGTCCAGCCGGGTTTACGCCATGTCAACAGGTCTGGACCTTCTTGGTTCAAAGAACTTGAGACGGCGCTGTCCCCAACTCCCGTGAAAAGGACAGGAGTCGAACTCACCGGAGAGATCCGGAGGGCACCGGAACCTCACGCCCGGGGCCCCCGGTGCCGAGGAACCGGGCCAGCGGAAGGGTGGCCGCACCCAGGGCCACCGCGTCCGGCCCGAGCGCGGCCGGGGTGATCTCGGTCCGGGCCAGTGGACGGCGCAGCGCGTAGCGGGCGGTGGCCTCCCGGACCACCGGCAGGGCGTGACGGGCCAGCAGCAGTCCGGCCCAGCCGCCGAGGATGATCCGCTCGGGGTTGAAGAGGTTGACCAGGTCGGCGATGCCCGCGCCGAGGTAGGCCGCGGTCTCCTCCACGACCTCGCGCGCCCGGGGGTCGGCCCCGTCGGCGGCCGCCCGCAGCAGCGCGGCGAACGCGTCCTGCTGCCCGGCGGCGGAGACCGGGCCGGGTCCGGCGGGCCCGCACCCGTCCAGGGAGCCCCCGCACGGCGCGATGCCCCCGCCGTGCCGGGTCCGGTAGCGGTCCAGTACCGCCTGCGCCCCGATGTACGCCTCCAGACAGCCGACCGCGCCGCACCGGCAGGTGCGTCCGCCGACCTGGACGACGGTGTGGCCCCACTCCCCCGCGCTGCTGGTCGCGCCGCGGTAGGGGGACCCGCCGGTCACGATGCTCGCGCCGACACCCGAGCCGATCAGCGCGATCACGGCGGTGTCCGCGCCCCGTCCGGCCCCGAACCACATCTCGGCCTGGCCCTGTGCGCTGGCGCCGTTGTCGATGAACAGCGGCAGCGGCGTGCCCGCGCGCAGCAGCCGCTCCAGCGGCACCGCGTCCCAGCCGGATGTCTGGCCGTGGACGACGGCCTCGGGATCCCGCTCGACGATGCCGGGAACCCCCACCCCCACACCGATGACCGCCTCGGCCGCCACGTCCCCCTTGGCCAGCACCATGTCCAGTCCGGTCAGGATGTGTTCGACGACCGCCCCGGCTTCCGGGCGGCCGGGGCGCAGCGGGTGCTCCCATCGGGCGAGTTCGGTCAACGCGAGGTCGAACAGCGCCACCCGGACGTGGGTTTCACCGATGTCTGCCCCGATGAGGTGGCCACTGCCGGGGGCCACCCGCAGCAGCGTCCGGGGGCGGCCGCCGTCGGAGCCGACCGAACCGGCGTCCTCGGCCAGCCCGTCGGCGAACAGCTCGGCGACCACACTGCTGACCGAGCCCGCGCTGAGCCCGGTGAGCTCTCCCAGTTCCTGGCGGCTCACCGGCCCCTGGAAGTACAGCGTGCGCAGCAGTGTCGAGCGGTTACCGCGCCGCAGATCGCGTACGGTGCGCCGGTTTTCGGCCATAAGGCTCCTTCCCCCGGCCCGAATCTACCGGCCCCGAGCCCCGCGCCACAGCCTCCGGCGACCGCTTCGCCCACCCCCTGAACGAAGCGCTCCGCGCGGGGCTACTCGGCTTCCGGCGTCCCGAACAGGGTGAGCAGGTCCTGCCGTCCGAACATCCGCGCCGTCTCGACCGCCGAGGGCGACCCGGCCCGCGGATCGGCGCCGCCGGCCAGCAGCACCCGCAGCACCTCCTCCTCACCCTTGAAGGCGGCTCCGGCGATGGGGGTCTGACCCCGTTCATTGACGCGATTGGGGTCCGCACCCCGCTCCAGCAGGGCCGATACGGCCGCCGGGTGGCCGTAGTAGGCGGCCAGCATGAGCAGCGAATCACCCTTGTCGTTGGTGAGGTTGGCCGGAACACCCGCGTCCACGTAGGCGGCGAGGGTGTCGGTGTCACCGCGCCGGGCCAGGTCGAAGACCTTGGCGGCCAGCTGGAGCACCTCCGGGTCGTGGGCGGGCTCGTTCGGTTCGCTCATGGCGTCTCGCCTCCGGCTCGGCTTCCGGCTCGTCCCGCCAGGTGATCACTTCTCCGCGATCACGTCCACCCCAGGGCGGGTGGGACCCCCGCACCGGGCCGCCCCCATCACACACCCATTGTGATGATTACACCGATAATCCACCCATTTGCACCTTTCCCTAGATGGATACATGCTGTGAGCCTGGAACAACTCATGGTGACCGTCCCCCACCAGCCAGGAGCCCGTGATGATCCTCTCCATTTCCGGTGTCGTACTGCTCGGCATCGTCGTCTTCGTGTTCTTCCGCAAGGACGGCCTCAAGGGGTCCCACGCGATCGTCTGCGCCCTCTTCGGCTTCTACCTGGCGAGCACCGCGATCGCCCCGAGCATCAAGGCGGGCGGCGCGAGCCTGGCCAGCCTGCTGGGCGGAATCAAGATCTGACGTGGCACGACTCCCCCGCCTCCGGCTCGGCAGCGCCCCGGACCCCCTGCTGCGCGGCCGCGACTTCGCCCGAACGGCGGCCGACAGCGCCGCCGATGTGCTCCACCCGCTGATCGCGCTCACCCGGGGGCTGCGCGTGATGGCCGCCTCGGGGCGGCGGATGTGGGGGGAGCTGCCGGGCGAACGCCGCGGCCCGGCGCTCTTCCTCGCGGCCTGCGGGGTGTTCGTCGTCTTCCTGCTGCCCTACGGGCCGCTGGTGGCGGGGGTCTGCCTGATAGGAGCGGCGTGCTGGGCGGGCCGGGAGCGTGCCGCCGCCGCTCCGGACGGTCCCGGACCGGACGGAACCGAGCGGCTGCGCACGCTCTACGAGGCGCTCGTGCCCTACTTCTCGACCGCCGAGGACCCCAGTCCGCTGTACGTCCACGGCGGGGAGTGGTCGGACGCCTTCGAGTCCTACGCGTTCGACGAGGGCGGCCGGCTGACCAAGCTGCACCTGCGCTATCCGGCGTACTTCACCGACGGTGAGCCCTCCTCCCGGGCACGGATCGAACAGCTGCTGCACGCCAAGTCCGGACGCGGCCGGGAGTACCTCTTCGCCTGGGACGAGGAGGCGAACCGGCTCACCCTGACAGTGCTGCCCCCGCTGTCCACCGCGATCTGCGCCCAGCGCTTCGTCACCACCCCCGGTGAGACCGTGCTCGGCTTCACCGACACCTCCTCCGTCCAGCGCACCCTGCCGGTGCTCGAGGGCGGTGAAGGCCCCGAGGGCGGCGCCGCGGAGCCGCCCGGGAACGGGTCGCGGCCGGGAGGCGGCCGGGACGAGGCGGCCGAGGAGCCCGCCACCCGCGATGTCCCGCCGGTGGTCTGGCGCACCGGACCGCGCTCCACCGAGCCGCATCTGCTGGCCCTCGGCCAGCCCGGCAGCGGCACCACGACCCTGCTGCGCTCCATCGCCCTCCAGGCGCTGCACCACGGGGACGTCCTGGTGGTGGACGGCAGCGGCACCAGCGAGTACGCGTGTCTGGCCGGACGGGCCGGAGTGCTGGCGGTGGAGTGCGGACTGGCCGGGACGCTGGCGACGCTGGAGTGGGCGGGGCACGAGACCGAGCGGCGGCTGATCGCCGCCAACCGCGCGCGGCAGCTGGGCCATCCGCTGCCGGACGACATCCAGCGCCCGCTGTGGATCCTGCTGGACCGCCCGTCGGTGCTCAGCCACCTGGCCGCCGCCGACGGCCGCCCCGATCCGCAGGAGCTGCTGGCCGTACCGCTGCGGCACGGCCGGGCGGCGAACGTACGGGTGGTGGTCGCGGACCAGCTCGACGCCGCGGACGGGCTCACCGAGGCGGTGCGGACCCACACCCGGGCCCGGGTGGTGCTGGGCCCGGCCTCCTTCGACCAGGCGGCGGCCGTCCTCGGCGCGCCGCCGCACACCACCCCGACCCCGGAGATGCCCGCGGGCCGCGGTTACGCCCGGCTGGGCACCGGACCGGTGCACCGGCTCCAGGTGCCCGCCACCCCGGATCCGTACGACGACGCGACCAGCGAGGCACAGCGGCAGGCGGTGCTCAGACTGCTGCCGCGGCCGGAGGGCGGCCCGGCCGGACAGCCGGCGGAACCGCCCTGCGCCTCGGCCCCGTCCGGCGCCTGAGCGCCCCTCGCCCGCCCGCGCGGAGGGGCGCGGGCTCAGGCGACGTAGGTGCGCGGGGCCTCGGCCTCGGTGACCGCGCCGGTGGCGACCAGTTCGGCCGCGGCGGCCAGCCGGGTGGCGGCCTGGTCGGCGACGGCGCCGCCCACGGTGAACGGCAGCCGCACATAGCCCTCGAAGGCCCCGTCCACCCCGAAGCGCGGTCCGGACGGCACCCGCACCCCCAGCCGCGCACCCGCCTCGGCGATCCGCGATCCGGAGAGGCCGCCGGTGCGCACCCACAGGGTGAGCCCGCCGTGCGGCACGGTGAACTCCCAGTCGGGGAGGTGGCGGCGCAGCGCGCCCACCAGCGCGTCGCGGTGGCCGCGTGCGAGCTCACGGCGTATCGCGACGGCCTCCTCCCAGCCGCCGGTGTTCAGCAGCCAGGCCACCGCGAGCTGTTCGATGACGGGGGTGCCCAGGTCGGCGTAGGCGCGGGCGGCGACGAGACTGCGGATCACCTCGGGCGCCGCGCGCACCCAGCCGATGCGCAGTCCGGCCCAGAAGCTCTTGCTCGCCGAGCCGACGGTGATCACGGTGCTGCCCGCCGGATCGAAGGAACACAGCGGAGGCGGCAGTTCCACGTCCTCGTCGAGCCGGAGTTCGGCCATCGACTCATCGGCGACCAGGACGGTGCCGGCCGACCGGGCGGCATCCACGAGCCGGCGGCGCTGCTCCTCGGAGGCGAGCGCGCCGGTGGGGTTGTGGAAGTCGGCCATGACATAGGCCATCCGGGGCGCGGCGGCGCTCAGCACCTGGCGCCAGGACGGGAAGTCCCAGCCGCCGAGCCGGTCGGCCATCGCGACGGGGACCAGCCGGGTGCCCGCCTCGCGCATCAGCTGGAGGATGTTGGCGTAACTGGGCGATTCGACGGCGACGCGCTCACCGGGGCGCACCAGCAGCCGCGAGGCGGCGGCCACCGCGCCCATCGCGCCGGTGGTGACCATGATCTGCTCGGGCATGGTCGGGATGCCGCGCGCGGTGTAGCGGTCGGCGAGCGCCTGGCGCAGGGCGGGCAGCCCGGCGGGGTAGTCGCCGTGGGTGTGGGCGTACGGCGGGAGGTCGTCCAGCGCACCGCGCATGGCGCGGGTGAGCCAGGGCTCGGGGGCGGGCAGCGCGGCGCAGCCGAGGTCGATCACCGAGGCGGCGTCCTCGGGCGGCAGCGGGTCCAGCCCCCGGGTGGGCAGCGGGCTCCCGGCGGGCATGGCGGTCCAGCTCCCGGCGCCGCGCCGGGACTCCAGGAACCCCTCACCGCGCAGCGCCTCGTAGGCGGCGGCCACCGTGGTGCGGCTGACCGCGAGGGCGGCGGCGAGTTCCCGTTCGGCGGGCAGCCGGGCGGCGACCGGAACCCGGCCCTCCAGAATCAGCAGCCGCACTCCGTCGGCCAGGGCGCGGTACGCGGGCACCCGGCGGCCGCCGTTCAGTGAGGCCACCGCGCCTTCGGGAGTACGGTCGCGGGTGTGCTGTGATCCGAGCAGCCGCGCCAGCTGCGGTGCCCCCACCGCGGAGGTCCACGGACTCATCGAATGCGGTCCACCTTTCACGGATTGGCCATGGAACTGGACTGGTCCCGGGGGACAGAGTGACATGCCACCGCCCATCACCACCAGGGCACCCGGGCCACGAGGCCGTGAGGCCGATCAGAACAGGAAGCAGGAGGGCACGTTGTCCGCAGATCCGTCGGGGGGATCCCGCCGCCTCGCCCGCCGCCTCGCCCAGCTCTACGTCGGACTCACGCTGTTCGGCGCCTCCATGGCCCTGCAACTGCGGGCCACCCTCGGTCTCGACCCCTGGGACGTCCTCAACCAGGGCATCACCAAGCGCGTCCCGCTCTCGTTCGGCACGGTGACCATGATCGTGGGCGCCGTCGTACTGCTGCTGTGGATACCGCTGCGGCAGCGGCCGGGCCTGGGCACGGTGTCCAATGTGCTGGTGGTGGGACCGGCGGCGGACGCCACCTTGTGGCTGGTACCGGCCCCCGAGGCGCTTGCGGTGCGGATCCCGCTGCTGGTCTTCTCGATCGTGCTGTGCGGCGCGGCCACCGGGCTGTACATCTCGGCGCGCTTCGGGCCGGGGCCGCGGGACGGACTGATGACCGGACTGCACCGGCGCACCGGCCGCTCGATCCGTCTGGTGCGCACCGGGATCGAGGTGACGGTGCTGGTGACGGGGTACTTCCTGGGCGGGTCCGTGGGCGCCGGAACCGTGCTCTTTGCGCTGGCCATCGGGCCGCTGTCACAGTTCTTCCTGCGCCTCTTCGCGATCCCCACCGCCGCCGGGGAGGGCTCGGACGTGGTCGCACGGGGCGGCACCGAGGGCCGGATCCCGGACAGAACGGGGACCTGATTTCGAGCTCGGGGCAGTGGAGCGGTAGTGTACGCCCTTGGCCTACCAGGCGGACCGTTACTGCGCGCTAAAGTACCAGAAACGCTGGGTGACATCTGCTGCCAGATGTGACAAACCGGGCGCCTGTGGGTAGAACAACGGGGCGGCACGACGGGCGACGCATGTCCCAACACGGGAATCTTCACCGCCGACCGGACGTTGACCGGATGACGACGACAGCGACACCTGTCCTGTGGGCGACAAGCCCGGGAGGCACGATTCATGAGTGAGCGAGCTCTCCGCGGCACGCGACTCGTGGTGACCAGCTACGAGACCGACCGCGGCATCGATCTGGCCCCGCGCCAGGCGGTGGAGTACGCATGCCAGAACGGACATCGATTCGAGATGCCGTTCTCGGTTGAGGCGGAGATCCCGCCGGAGTGGGAGTGCAAGGCGTGCGGCGCCATGGCACTCCTGGTGGACGGCGACGGTCCTGAGGAGAAGAAGGGCAAGCCCGCGCGCACGCACTGGGACATGCTCATGGAGCGGCGCACCCGCGAGGAGCTGGAGGAGGTGCTGGCCGAGCGGCTGGCGGTCCTGCGCTCCGGCGCCATGAACATCGCCGTGCATCCGCGGGACAACCGCAAGTCCGCCTGACCGCGGACCCGAGAGAGCACTGACACACGAGGGCCGGGGCCACCGCCGAGCGGTGGCCCCGGCCCTCGTGCGTCCCGATCCGTGCGTCCTGGTCTCCCCCGGCCCCGGCCCCGGGCCGCGGGTCAGTCGCGGTGCGCCGAGCGCGGACCGTCCTCGTCGCCCCGGACCTCGCCCCGGACGGTGCCCCCGCCGTCGCCACGGCCTGCGGCGCGCTCATCGTCGCGGATCACCTCACCCTGGATGACGTGACCGCCCTCGCCCTGCCCCATACCGTGCCCGCCGCCCTCCCGGGCCTGGCGGAACGGATCGCCGGGCGCCCCCGGGACGTATCCCATCCGGCGCGACAGCGCCCCCTCTGCACGGCGCCGCAGCAGCGCCCGGGTCGGCGGGAACAGACACACCAGAGCGGCCGCATCGGAGATCAGCCCCGGCATCATCAGCAGCAGCCCGCCCAGCATGGTGAACGAGGAGCCGGGCCGGGCCGCGGGCTTCGAGGCATCGGCGCCCGGCTGCATGGACCGGGTCAGGCTCTGCCAGGCCCGGCGTCCGCCGCGCTTGACCACGGCCGCGCCCACCACCACACCCGCCACCAGCAGCAGGAAGACGGTGAGCCCGCCGGTGGCGTGCGCCACCACGGTCAGCAGCCAGATCTCCAGCACCAGCCAGGCGGCGATCCCCAGCGGTACGAAGGTGCGGGCGCGCGAGCGCTTCGGGCGGGTCGGGTCGCTCTGCTGCGGTGCGCCGGTCGTCATGCCCCCAGTGTGCCCGGACGCCGCGGGGGCACGGACCCCGGGGCGGCGGATTCCTCCCGGATCGCGGGGAAGGTCCCGGCGGACCACCACGGCCGTGGCCCGGGAGGACCCGGCCCGCCCGACACCGGCCCCGGCCCCGGCCCCGAACATGAGTGGTCCCCTGCCCCCCGCCCCTCCCACGGGCGGGGGGCAGGGGCAGGGGAACCGCCCGCGGCCGGTGTCAGCGGTGCCGCAGTGCCGAGATGAGCTCGCTCTTCGACATCTGCGACCTGCCCTCGATACCGGCCTTCTTGGCCTTGCGGTAGAGCTCTTCCTTGGTCTGTGACTCCATCGTGCCGCCCTTGGCGCCCCGGCGGGGCATCGACGTCCGGCGCGATGAGCTCTTGCTGCTCTTCATGGTCGTTTTAGGCATGTTCCGCCTCCTTCCGCCTCAAGTCTCGGGGACGGAACGGCCGGATGCCCGTGGGACTACTCCGAGCGGTAAACGCGGGCTGTGACTAGGCGTTCTTACGGCCCAGCAGCTTGTTGACCCGGCTGCTCACGCCCCAGGTCATCACCCGCCAGGCGGCCTCGGTGACGATGTCACGGCTCATCTTGCTCTCGCCGCGCTCGCGTTCGATGAAGGTCACCGGGACCTCGATGACGTGGAAACCCGCCTTGACGGCGCGCCAGGCCAGATCGATCTGGAAGCAGTAGCCCTGGGAGGCGACGGCCTCCATGCCCAGGCCCTCCAGGGTCTCCTTGCGGAAGGCGCGGAACCCGGCCGTCATGTCCCGGATCGGGACATCGAGCAGCAGCCGGGAGTAGGTGCTGCCGCCGCGGGAGATGAACTCACGGGACTTGGGCCAGTTGACGATCCGTCCGCCCGGTACCCAGCGGGAGCCGATGACCAGGTCGGCGCCCTTGAGTGCGGTCAGCAGCCGGGGCAGTTCCTCGGGCTGGTGGGAGCCGTCGGCGTCCATCTCCACCAGGACGCCGTAGCCGTGCTCGATACCCCAGCGGAACCCGGCCAGATAGGCGGCGCCGAGCCCCTCCTTGCCCTTGCGGTGCAGCACCCGCACATGGTCGTCCTCGACCGCGAGCTCATCGGCGACCTTGCCGGTGCCGTCGGGGCTGTTGTCGTCGGCGACGAGGATGTGCGCGTCCGGCACGGACTCCCGGACCCGGGCGACGATGGGCTTGATGTTCTCCGCCTCGTTGTAGGTCGGAATGATCACCAAGATGCTGCCGAGCGGGCCGTACTTGCGGCGGCCGCCGTCGTCCTGGGTGGTGCGGCTCGCTTCCGCGGCCGCGTCCCCCTCGCCCGGCCGCTCCCCGGCCGCGTCGACCGGCCCTTCCGCCCCGGTGCGCGGTCCGTCGGCCTCGGTGCGCGGCTCGTCGGCCTTGTTCTGCGGCTCGTCGGCCTCGCGTGCGTCGCTCACGGCTACTGCCCCTTCTCGTCCGTACGTCCCCGACGGCCAATCATGATCGCGGCCGCGCAGGACAGAAGGCCCACCATAGCGAGCACCCACTCCGGGCTCGCACCGACGCGGTCGGCGAGGGTCTTGCCGTCACGCAAGGGGATGCGCGCGGTGAGCACATCTTGCGTGAATTCTTTCGTCCGCTGCTCGATCGTGCCATCCGGGGAGACGACGGCGCTGATCCCGCTGGTGGCCGCCGTGATCACCGGACGGCCGTGCTCGATGGCCCGCAGCCGGGACATGACCAGCTGCTGGTCGGGCTGGCCGCTGCGGCCGTAGGTGGCGTTGTTGGTCTGTACGACGATCGCGCGGGCACCCGCGTTGACCGTGTCGCGGACGATCTCGTCGTACGCCACCTCGAAGCAGATCACATCGCCCAGCCGGGCCGGGCCCACCTGGAGCACCCCGGTGTGATCACCGGGGTAGAAGTCGCGGGGCACCCGCTGGAGCCGGGTGATGACCTTGCTGAGCTGCTGGCGGAAGGGCACGTACTCACCGAAGGGCACCGGGTGCTGCTTGGTGTACGAGGCGCCGGGACCTTCCTTCGGGTCCCAGACGATGCCCTGGTTCTCCACATAGCCCTCCTTGGTGGGGTGGTCCACCAGGGCGCCGACCAGGACCGGGACGTCGATGGCCTTCACGGCCTCGTCGATCCGGGCGTACGCCTCCTTGTACTGGAAGGGGTCGAGGTCGGAGGCGTTTTCCGGCCAGATCACCAGGTCCGGCTTCTTGATCCGCCCGGCCTTGACGTCCTTGGCCAGGGCGAGAGTGGCCTCGACGTGGTTGTTGAGGATCTTCATGGGACGGCCCAGGAAGTCCATGCCGGGCTGCTGCACATTGCCCTGGACCACCGCGATGTCCACCGACTTCGCGGCCCCGTTCGGGATCGGCACCGTGGACCCGGCCGCGGTCACCGCCCCGGCGACCACCAGCGCGCCCACGGCGGGCAGCGCGGCGCGCGGCGAGAAGGCGCCGCGCAGCCGCCATCCGGTCAGCAGCGCGGAGGCCAGCAGCCCGCCGGCCAGCGCCACCCCGAAGGTGACCAGCGGGGCGCCGCCCAGGGCGGCGAGCGGGGTGAAGGGCGAACCGGTGTTGGCGAAGGCCAGCCGCCCCCAGGGGAAGCCCCCGAACGGCGTACGGTCCCGGGCCCACTCCTCGGCGACCCACAGACAGGCCGTCCACAGCGGCCACAGGGCCGGCACGGGCAGCCGGGAGACCAGGGCCAGCCCGGCGCCCAGCAGCGCCAGGAAGGCCGCCTCGATGACGGACAGGCCGATCGTCGCGTCCCAGCCGATCACGCTGAGCCACTTCAGCAGCAGCGCGAAGAACGGCAGCCCGAACGCGAAGCCCGTCCAGGCGCCCTGCCGGGCGGTGCGGCCGTGGGTGAGCAGCGCCAGCGCGGCCACCGCCAGCAGGGACAGCGGCCACACACCGAACGGCGGGAAGGCGAAGCCGAGCGCGAGGCCGCTGACGGCCGCGAGCAGGCTGCGGCCCGCCTCCCGGCGGGCCAGCAGCCCCAGACGGCGGAACCGGCCCGGCCGGTCCGCGGCGGCGGACACGGGCGGAACCGCCTCGCCGTCGCCGGACGGCGGCTCGGCGGCGGGCCCGGGCGTCCCGCCCGGTCGGTCGGCGGCGGGGCCGGGCGAAGCGGCTTCGGCGGTGGTGTCGGAACCCGGGGGCACGTTCGGCCTTCCTGCAATGCGTGCTGTGGTGAGGTGACCGTATAACGCGAGCGCGCGGAAGTGGTCCCGAGGTACGGAATGTGCTCCTGGGGTGCGGACGCTTCGGCCACCGCCACGGCCGGGTTCCCGGGGCTCGGCGGCGCCGCCCCCGCGGCCGGGGGCGGTCCGCCGTGTGCGTGCGGATGGGGGCCCGACGCCCTTCGGGCCGACCTGGGACCCGCTGGCTGCGGGTCGACCGAGAGCCGTTGTCTACTGAGCGTCCGGGCCCCTCCCGGGTCGCACCTGCCGACCCGGCGATCCCTCCCTCGCCCCCGTGCGCTGGACCTGGCTCCCAGTGGTGGCGCACCGGTGCGGTGCGTCTCCCTCTGGCCCAGCGGCGTTCGACGACTGCGTGAAGATTCCCCGGTCGGGCGTCCAGTGGTGGACTCGGCCGAACCTACCGGCCACCGACCGCACCCTGTCAACAGCCGCATGACCTGCGCCGTTTCCTCAAATGACCAGGTCAGTACGGACGGTGTTCAGATGCCGCGACAGGCCGGGGGAACATCGTTCGGCGGTACGGGGCGCCCGCGCGTCACTCGTCCGGCCGGAGGTGGACGGTGCGTCCGCCGACCACCGTGCGCACGCACACGGGCAGTTGACCGCCGGGGGTGAGATCGGGCAGGCCGGGCGTGCCCGACCGCGGATCGGTCGACCATCCGGCGACCCGCGTGTCGGGCACCTGGACGACCAACTCACCGGTGCGCCAGACCGCGTAGTCGGCGGGCGCGCCGGGTACCAGGACACCCGCGTCATCGCGGCCGATGGCCCGCCAGCCGCCGCGCGTATGCGCGGTGAAGGCCGCGCGGACCGACACGCGGTGCTCAGGGGTGCGGTGGAAGGCGGCGGCGCGCACGGTGCCCCAGGGGTCGAGCGGGGTGACCGGACTGTCGGAGCCGAGCGCGAGCGGCACTCCGGCCCGCAGCATGGCCGCGTACGGATTGAGGGTCCGGGCCCGTCCGGCGCCCAGACGCCGGGCGTACATGCCCTCCTCGCCGCCCCAGGCGGCATCGAAGGCGGGCTGGACGGAGGCGGTGAGGCCGAGTTCGGCGAAGGCCGCGATGGTCTCGGGGGTCATCATCTCGGCGTGTTCCACGCGGTGGCGGGCGGCGCGCACCCGGGCCGGACCGACCCGTTCGGCGGCGGCGCGCACCCCTTCGACCACGGCGCCGACGGCGGCGTCGCCGATGGCGTGGAACCCCGCCTGGACCCCGGCCTCGGTGCAGGCGGCGACATGGGCGGTGACGGCGGCCCGGTCCAGGTAGGCGGTGCCGGTGTGCGGCGTGTCGGCGTAGGGCTGGTGGAGACACGCCGTGTGGGAACCGAGGGAACCGTCCACGAAGAGGTCACCGGCGGCGCCGAGCGCGCCGAGCGCACGCGTCTTCTCCAGGTCGGCGGCGCTCTCGGCGGCCTCGGCCCAGTACCCGAACACCCGCGGCCCCGGCTCGGCCGCGGCCAGTGCCAGCAGTCCGGTCAGATCGTCCTCGCCGGAGATCTCCGGGCCCGCGCACTCGTGGAGCGAGCCGATGCCCAGTGAGGCGGCGTGGGCCAGCGCGGCGCGCTGGGCGTCGGCGCGCTGCCGCGGGGTCACGGTTCCCTGGGCGGCGGCGCGTACGGCGTGGTGGGCGGCGCCGGTCAGCGGCGCGTCGGGGTGGTACCCCGCGAGGTCCGACACGCCCGGCACCAGATCCAGCAGGGCGGTGGTGACGACCGCGGAGTGCACATCGACCCGGGTCAGATAGAGGGGCCGGCCGCCGGTGGCCTCGTCGAGCTCGGCGCGGCGGGGCGGACGGCCCTCGGGCCAGCCGCTGGCATCCCAGCCGTGCCCGAGCAGCACCCGGTCCCCGGGGCGGGCGGCGGCGTGGGCACGGACCCGCTCCAGGCTGTCGGCGAGCGTCCGGGCACCGGAGAGGTCCAGTCCGGTGAGGGCGAGTCCGGTGGCGGTGGTGTGCACATGCGCATCGGTGAACGCGGGCGTCACCAGCGCCCCGTTCAGCTGGATCACCTCGTCCACCCCGTCGGCGAAGCTGTCGGCGGCGCCTTCGGAGCCGACCCAGGCGATGGCGCCCCGCTCGACGACCATCGCGGTCGCGAACGGATCGGCGGGGCTGTGGACCTCGCCGCCGCGCAGCAGCACGGTGCGGCCCTCGGCGGTCCGGTCAGGGGTGGGGTCGTTCACGGCGGGCTGCCTCGTGGGGTCGGTTCTCGCGGGGTGGGTGTGCGCGGGGATCCGCGGGTTTCGCGGGTTTCGCGGGTGGATTCCGGGTGGCGCGCGCCGGGCGCGCCGGATCCGGAGGGGACACGCCCGGCGGGCGCGCCCGGGGCCGGTCAGACGCGCGGCGGGCGCGCTTCGTAGGGAGTGGAGAGGACCACGGTGGTGCGGGTGGAGACCCCGGCCAGCGAACGGATCCGGCTGAGCAGATGCTCCAGCTCCAGCGGGGTGGCGACGCGCACCTTGAGGATGTAGTTCTCGTCCCCCGCGACGCTGTGGCACGCCTCGATCTCGGGCACCTCGGCGAGCCGCTCGGAGATGTCGTCGGGAGCGCTGGGGTCGAAGGGTTTCACCGAGATGAAGGCGGTCAGCGGCAGGCCGACGGCCTCCGGGTCCACCACGGCGGCGTAGCCGCGGATCACTCCACGCTGCTCAAGGCGGCGGACCCGCTGATGCACGGCCGATGTGGACAGGCCGGTGGCCTTGCCCAGGTCCGTGTAGCTCATCCGCCCGTCCTTGACGAGCAGCTCCACGATTTGTCTGTCCAACTCCTCCACAGCCGATCACCTTATGTGGTCGCGGGCGATCCGGCACAGCGGGTGCCCAGGACCCGGACGGGGGCCGTACGGCCCTTGTTCACCGCATCTGCGCCGGGCATGTGACGAACGCCACATCCTGTCGGCGGCGTCCGCGGAAGTGCGGAGATTACCTCCCGGGCGGTGCGGGAAATGCTTGCTGTGGTCGAGGCCGACGCGCCTGGCCAGCCCACCCGAGGGGGAAACTCATGCCCTACCTTGAGCGCCTCGACGAAGGCGACGTCGAATCCCACGAGAACGAGACCTACGAGATGTTCCGGGTCGTCTGCCCGGAGTGCGCGCGGCCCATCGCCCTGCTCGCGGACGAGGACATCCTCCCCGAGCATGCGCTGTGCCCGTCCCCGTGGGACCCGTTCGGGCTCACGGTGTGCGCCGGTACGGGGCGCGGGGTGGCCGACACCTCCCCCGCCGACGCCTCGCTCGACGTCCAGGAGCAGGACGCGGCACTGCTGCTGACGCTGCCGGAGGGTCTGGACTGGCGCACCCAGCCGTTCTCGCACATCGGCGGCCCCGGATCGCGGCCGCTCAGCATGCCGGTGCTGCGCCGGGGCACGGCGCCGCGCGTCTAGGCCCTGTCCTGCCGGGCGGCGGGGGCCCGGCATCGCCGCGCCCCCGGACCGCCACACCGGCGGCGGTGCCGGTCAGCGGCTCTCCGGGCCCGCCAGGGCACGGGCGATGACGACCCGTTGGATCTGGTTGGTGCCCTCCACGATCTGCAGCACCTTCGCCTCGCGCATGAACCGCTCCACGGGGAAGTCCGCCGTGTAGCCGTATCCGCCGAGGAGTTGGACGGCGTCCGTGGTGACCCGCATGGCGGTGTCGGTGCAGAACAGTTTGGCCATGGCCGCTTGCTTGGAGAACGGGCGGCCCGCGTCCCGCAGCCGGGCGGCGGTCAGATAGAGCGCCCGCCCCGCCTCGATCTGGGTCGCCATATCGGCCAGCATGAAGCGCAGCCCCTGGAAGTCGGCTATCGGCCGCCCGAACTGGTGGCGCTGCACGGTGTACGCGAGCGCCTCGTCCAACGCCGCCTGGGCGACGCCGACCGCACACGCCGCGATGCCCAGCCGCCCCGCGTCGAGGGCGGACAGCGCGATGGCGAAGCCCTGCCCCTCGTCGCCGACGCGCCGCGCGTCCGGGATCCGTACGCCGTCGAGGTGGATCTGGGCGGTGGGCGAGCCGCTCATGCCCATCTTGTGCTCGGGCGCGGCGGCACTGAGCCCGGGGGCGTCGCCGGGTACCAGGAAGGCGCTGATGCCACGGGTGCGCTCGGGGCCGGTGCGGGCGAGCACGGTGTAGAAGTCGGCGACACCGCCGTGGGTGATCCACGCCTTGGTGCCCTCCAGCGTCCAGGTGTCGCCGTCGCGGGTGGCACGGGTGGTCAGGGCGGCGGCGTCGGAACCGGAGGACGGCTCGGACAGGCAGTACGCGCCGAGCAGTCCGCCGCCCAGCATCGCGGGCAGATGCTCGGCCAGCTGCTGTTTGCTGCCGAACCCGGCGAGCGCGTGGCAGGCCAGGGTGTGCACGCTGACCCCGAGGCCGACCGTGAGCCGCGCCGCGGCCAGTTCCTCGAGGACCTGGAGGTAGACCTCGTACGGCTGGCCGCCGCCGCCGTACTCCTCGGGATGGACCAGCCCCAGCAGCCCGGATTCGGAGAGCAGGGTGAACAGCTCGCGGGGGAAGCGGCCGGCCGCCTCCTCCTCCGCGGCACGGGGCCGGATCTCGCGGTCGATCAGCTCGCGTACGAGCGCGATCAGATCGCGGGCCTCCTCGGTGGGCAGTTCGCGTTCCACCGGCTGCGGGCCGTGGTCGGTCATGGCGGCGCTCTCCTCTCCCTGTCGGGCGCGCGGCGGCGGGCGGCCGGGGGTGGGGCGGCACCGCCGTTGTCACCGTCGGCCGGCCGGTTCCCATCGGGTCTCGAGCGGGTGATGACCTGCACCGCGGCGGTTGGAGTATGCCCGATCGGCAGCCCTCCGTCACCGGTCGGCCGATCTTCAACCACCTTCTCGGACAGCTTCTCGGACAGCGCGCGGGACGGCACCCCGGACGGGGCGGGCGGCCCCTCCGACAGGCGGCGGACGGGCGGACGGAGACCGGCGGCGTACGGACGGCGGACCGGCGGCGGACGGAATCCGGGCAGGGACCGGGCACGACAACGGAAGAGCATTGGCCCAGACCATTGACCCCACTGGTCTAGTCCTTCTACCTTTTGTGCACCGCGCCCTGCGCGTGCATGTCAAGATCTCGGCAGGTCGTCGGGCACTTCACTCTCCCCTCACCCCCCACCGAGGAGATTCCATGCTCAGACCACGCGGACTGCTCGCCGCTCTCGCGGCGCTCTGTACGGCGGTGTTGGCCGCCACCCTGCTGGCGGGTTCGGCCGTGGCCGGCGACCGCCGGGACACGACCGGCACCACCCCCGCCCCCGCGGCCCGTGCCGCCGCGGATCACACCACCGACGCGAAAGCGGCCGGAAACAAGGTCATCGGCTACTTCACCGAATGGGGCATATACCAGCGCAACTACCACGTGAAGAACATCGAGACCTCGGGCTCGGCGGCGAAGCTGACACACATCAACTACGCGTTCGGCAACGTCACGGGCGGCAAATGCGCCATCGGCGATGCCTACGCCGACTACGACAAGGCCTACGACGCGGCGACCAGCGTCGACGGCAAGGCCGACACCTGGGACGCGGGCGCGCTGCGCGGCAACTTCAACCAGCTCCGCAAGCTCAAGAAGCTCCACCCGGAGCTCAAGGTGCTGTGGTCCTTCGGCGGCTGGACCTGGTCCGCCGGGTTCGGCGAGGCCGCGAGGAACCCCGCCGCCTTCGCCCAGTCCTGCTACGACCTGGTGGAGGACCCGCGGTGGGCCGATGTCTTCGACGGTATCGACATCGACTGGGAGTACCCCAACGCCTGCGGCAACAGCTGTGACACCAGCGGCAGGGCCGCCTTCCCCAAGCTGATGTCCGCACTGCGCGCCAAGTTCGGGCAGAACAACCTGGTGACCGCGGCCATCACCGCCGACGCCTCCTCCGGCGGAAAGATCGACGCCGCCGACTACGCGGGCGCGGCCCAGTACGTGGACTGGTACAACCCGATGACGTACGACTTCTTCGGTGCCTGGGCGGCCCAGGGCCCGACCGC
This sequence comes from Streptomyces sp. NPDC045899, assembly GCF_056431485.1. Classification (NCBI taxonomy): domain Bacteria; kingdom Bacillati; phylum Actinomycetota; class Actinomycetes; order Kitasatosporales; family Streptomycetaceae; genus Streptomyces; species Streptomyces sp. NPDC045899. The sequence goes on along the minus strand of NZ_JBWKKP010000022.1, from coordinate 92,185 downwards.
CCCGCACTCCCCGCTCACCTCCTACAACGGCATTCCGCAGCAGGGCTTCAACACCGACGCCGCGATCCAGAAGCTCAAGGGGCTCGGTGTCCCGGCCTCCAAACTGCTGCTGGGCATCGGCTTCTACGGCCGCGGCTGGACCGGCGTCACCCAGAGCACGCCCGGCGGCACGGCGACCGGCGCCGCACCGGGAACGTACGAGGCGGGCATCGAGGACTACAAGGTCCTCAAGAACTCCTGCCCGGCCACCGGCACCGTCGCCGGGACGGCCTACGCGCGCTGCGGCAGCCAGTGGTGGAGCTACGACACTCCCGCCACCATCGCCGGAAAGATGGCCTACAAGCGGCAGCAGGGGCTGGGCGGCACCTTCTTCTGGGAGCTCAGCGGCGACACCGGCAACGGTGAACTGATCAAGTCCATCAGCTGACCACCCCCGCACCACCGCACCACCCCCCGGGGCGGGGAGCCGGAGCACGGCTCCCCGCCCACACGGGCGCCGCGTCGTCCGACGGGACCCTCCGGTTCCCCGGGGCGGGCGGGAGGAATGTCACCCGGCGCCGGGCGGCCGGAGGGCGGACGGGCGGCTTCGGCCGTGCCACGATGCGGCGGTGACCGCATGTCAGCCCCCTCCCGCCAGGTACGCCGCGCCCCTGACCGCCGTCGCGGCTTTCGTCGTCATGCCATCCGGGCGACGCGGAACGCCGGGGAGGTCCGGCAGATGACCGCCTCCGCGCTGCGTACCGCCCTCGCGCCCGTCGTCGCGTGCGCCCTCGCCCTCCTCGGACTCGTGGCCTGGACCGCCTCCGGTGCCGCGGGCTCCCCCGCCGATGTGGCGGTCGCCCGCGCCCGCGTGCTGCTGCCCTCCAACCCCGAGGCCACCGCCGCCTTCTTCGACCTCCGCAACACCGGTGGCGCGGAGGACGAACTCCTGCGTGTCACCACGCCGTTGGCCGACAGCGCGATGCTCAGCCGACGGATCGTCCGGCGTGGCGCGGGCTCGATGCGGATGGTGTCCTCGGCCCGCGTTCCCGCCCGCACCACCCTGCGGATGTCGGCGGAGGAGCTGGATGTGATGCTCCGGCCCGCGCCCGGGCGGCTGCGGGCCGGGGACCGCGTACCGTTCGTGCTGCACTTCCGCGAGAGCGGGCGCGTCCGGGTGGAGGCGGTGGCCGTCCGGCCGGGCACCGCGGTGGCCGGCTGAGCGGATGACCACGCGGCACGGGCCCCTTCCGACGACGGCCGTGACCACTCGGCGCGCATGCCGTGCCGTACGCGGCGTGAGGAAACCGCCGCGGGGACGGGCGGGTCCGGATCAGCGGCCCTGCCCGGGGCTCAGGAGAGTGTCACCCGGCGGCGGGCGGCCGGGCGGCTCGGGTGCCCCGGCGTCACCCGGGGCTCAGACGGGCGGATCGTGCGGCGCGGCCGCTGCCCGCCCGGCCGGCGGGCTCCGCCCGGCCGCCCCCGCCCGTTCGGCGGATTCCGGGGATCGTCGCAACACGTGATCACTGACGTGTGATGGCGAGCAGTGTATGCAGGCGCTCGGCTGGGACACCCCAGCCGAGCGTTTTGAGTGGGCCGTTGTTGAGTTCGGCGGCAGCAGCGTCCAGCTCCTGGCGGCTGCACCCGGCCGACGAGTCTCCAGTTCCTCAATCAAGAGCTCACGTTGAAAACAGGTCAACCTCATACAGGGCGCTTGACGGGGTGCGGAGCTCGGGCGCTACTTGTCGGTGCTTACTGCATAAAAGCCGATCAAAGGAGGCTCAATGGGTAAGATCATGCGATCGAGACTGGCTGTCACGCTGGCGGTTGCCGCCGCCGTCGGCCTTGCCCTTCCGGGAGTTGCCGGTGCGGCGGATGACTCGACCCAGCCCAGGTCCAACACGGCCTGTAACGACGGCAAGGCGACAGCAGTGGAAAACGTGGCCATCCGCACCAGTACCAGTACCAGTGCCGCTCTGGTGACCACTGCCTTGAAGGGGCAGACGTGGGCCTGTGGCACAAATAGCGTCATCCTGGGCGGTCGGTATACCGCTTGCGGGACATCGAACGGCAACGGTTGGTTCTACGTCTACAACGACAACTACGCGGGCTATTCCGCGTCAGGTTGTTGGGGCTGACGCTACCCGCGTGACACCTCCCACCGCCGAGAGGCGCATTCCGGCGGTCGTCGAGTCACAGTGATCAACTGGCCGTCTCCAGGAGCCTGGCGAGCCGCTCGGCTGGGGTCTCCCAGCCGAGCGTCTTGCGGGGCCGGCTGTTCAGCTCGGCGGCGACGGCGTCCAGTTCTTCGCGGCTGTAGCGGGCCAGATCGGTGCTCTTGGGGAAGTACTGCCGCAGCAGGCCGTTGGTGTTCTCGTTCGAGCCGCGCTGCCAAGGGCTGCCGGGGTCGCAGAAGAAGACCGGCATGTCGGTAGCGGTGCTGAACTGCTTGTGCAGGGCCATCTCGGAGCCCTGATCCCAGGTGAGAGAGCGTCTGAGCTGGGAGGGAAGGGTTGAGCGGTTTGCACCAGGGCGTCGCGGACCTGCGGAGGCTGTCGGCCAGCGGGCAGGTGGACGGCCCCGGACAGGCGCGGTGCCTTCGGGGCAGTCGCCACCGCGCACCGGGACACTCCGACAGCCCCGTGGGCGGACCTCGCCCCGGGCGGGGCGGACCCCGCGGCGTCCACGGGGCGCGGCCCAGCCGCGTGCGGTCTCCCGGCGCGGGAGTCGCGGAGGCGCCCGGCCGGTCACACCACGGAGGCGGGACCGGCCGGGCCGGTCGTCACCCGGTACCCGCCAGGGCGGGTTCGGGCAGGGGCGACGGAGGGCCGTCGGACGGGTCCGGCGCCGTCAGTTCACCGATCAGCGCCTCACGGGCCCGGGCCACCCGGGAGCGGACGGTGCCCACCGGACAGCCCGCGACGACGGCGGCCTCGGCGTACGGCAGCCCCAGCATCTGGGTCAGCACGAACGCCTCACGCCGCTCGTACGGCAGCAGCGCCAGCAGCTGCGTCAGCGCCACGCCGTCGTCGAAGCCGACGACCGGCAGCCCCCGGCACTGGGTGCGTTCCGCCGCCGCCTCCCAGTCGGCGGTGTCCGAAAGCCGCGGACGCGCCGCGTTGCGGCGCAGCCGGTCGACGACCGCGCGGCGGGCGATCGACAGCAGCCAGGTCCGCGCGGAGGAGCGGGCCTCGAAGCGCGGCAGTCCGCGCAGCGCGCGCAGATACGTCTCCTGGACGAGGTCGTCGGCCGACTGCGGATCGCTCAGCCGGGACACATAGCGCCACACATCTCGCTGAGTGGCCCGGATGAAGCGGTCGACGGCGTCGGGGTCACCACCGCGTGCGGCGAGCGCCCAGGCCGTCACGGTCTCGTCGTCACGCTCCGGCACGGGGACCTCCGGACGCGCGGCGGACACCGTCGGCGACGATGGGGAGGTGAGCTGCGCAGCGTTCCGTACCGCCCTTTCCGCCCGTGTCGACGGCGAGGCGCTCCCGCCGGAGGTGCCGGACGGGGCGCTCGATGCCCATCTGCGGCGGTGCCCCGAGTGCCGCCACTGGGGTGAACGGGCCCGGGAGCTGCGGGAGTTGGCAGCACGCCTGGACGAGATGGGCCGCGAAGGGGACTGAGTTCCCCGGGGCTGCCGGGGCGGGGTGGGTGGCCGGGGCCGGATGCCGTCGTGGCACGGCCGGGCGGCTGCGGGCAGGGGTCATCGCCTGCGGTCCTTCCTGGATTCCGGACAACGCCGCTGAGCGGCCGGTCGTCCGGTGACATGGTTCGGTGCGCGTGCCGTCGCGGATCGCCCGTCAGCGGGCGGGGACGGCGGAGGGCACCGGTGGACCACGGGTGGCGATGACATGGACGAGCAGCAGTCGGCGCAGCCGCTGCGCGGTGCCCTCACCGGCGGCGCGCGGGCGCACCGGGCCGGGCGGCGGCGCGGCGCCCAGCAGCAGGGCCAGCAGGGGTGCGAAGAGGCGCGTGGCCCGGGTGCGGACGAGCCGGAAGAGCCGGAACGCGGCCTGTTCACCGCCCGAGAGCCACATCCCGCACAGCAGGGCGACCAGGACGTGGGCGGACCACATGCCGAGCGCGCCATGCCCCATGACGGCGTCCGCCACGGCACCGTTCCCCATGGCGGCGTGACTCATGGCGGCGTGACTCATGGCGTCATGCCCCATGGCGGCGTGCGACGTCATGGAGTGCGTCGGCGCGGCGTGCATCGCCATCGTGTCCATGGCGGCGTGGGCGTGCGCGGGTGCGTGCGCCAGGTGCCCGGTGTGATGGACATGGCCGCTCCCGGCCGCCGCCCCCGGCGCCCCGGCCGCCCCCGCCGTGACCTTCTGCGCGAACGTGAAACCCAGGTGCAGCGCCGACTGCGCCCCCACGGTCGCGGCGGTGACCAGCAGCGGCCCCCGCTCCCGGCCCGCCACGGCCCATGCCGCACCACCGGTGACCAGCACGGCCGCCGTGACGGCCCACCACGGCACGCCCGTACCGGACATCACCGCGTGGCCCAGTGCGGCGAGCAGCACACAGACCGCCGCGAACACCGTTGCCCGCAGCGCCCGTAGTCCGCGCCCCGCTTCCATGACGCCCTCATCGTCGCATTCGAGGCATCCGTGCCGACGCCGGGGGCGCACTGGGGCACCGCACCGCCGCATGAACGCGGAGAGGCGCCACGCCGTACCTGAACGCGACTTGTTCTGACTATTGCGGGGCATCCGCCTCACAAGGAAATCTGAACGCCGGCGGCCCCACACCGCCCGTGTATGAACCAAAGGATCGATCATGAGCTCCGAGCAGTGCCCGAACTGCGGTGGCCATCTCGCGGTCAACCAGGACGGGTGGAAGATCTGTCACTCCTGCGGCTACGCCTCGCCACCCGGCGTCGCACCCGCCCCGTCCCTCCCCACCTGAGCCCTCCGCCCACCCGCCCGTACTGCTGAGTGAGGCCCCCGTGGTCAACGTCAATCCCTGGCTGGCGATGACACCCGGTACGAACCCCGCGGAGCGCACCCGCGCCGTGCGCCGCGCCCATGAGGAGTTCCTGACGGAGGGGGCGGTGGATCCGGCCGTCCGCCCGGTGGTGGCGGATTCGTGGCGGCGTTCGGCCGATGCCCGGGTGGCACAGGAGTGCGTGGCGCCGATCGAGCTGGCGGACGACACGCTGGAGGCGTACCGGGCCGACCATCCGCTGGCCCGGGTGATGCCGCTGTTCCGCGAACTGCTGGGCACGATCGCCTACGACGGCGCCCATCTGATGGCGGTCTGCGACGAACAGGGCCGCCTGCTGTGGGTCGAGGGACACACCGGCGTACGGGACCGGGCCGAGCGGATGAACTTCGTGGCCGGGGCACGCTGGGACGAGCGCCACGCGGGCACCAACGCGCCCGGCACGGCGCTCAGCGTCGACCACGCGGTGCAGATCTTCGCCACCGAGCACTTCAACCGCACCGTACAGCCGTGGACCTGCGCCGCCGCACCGGTCCACGATCCGCACACCGGACGGCTGCTGGGCGCGGTGGACATCACCGGGGGCGACCACCTGGCCGCCCCGCACAGTCTGGCCCTGGTGCAGGCGACCGCCCGCGCCGCCGAGGCACAGCTCGCCGCCACCGCGCCGCGCCCGCCCGGACCGCGGATCAGCCTGTCGGCGCTGGGCCGTGACGAGGCGCTGCTGGTGACCGACGGCCGCCGGCTGCGGCTGGGACGGCGGCACAGCGAGATCATGGTGCTGCTCGCGGGCCACCCGGAGGGGCTCAGCGGCGACCGGCTGGCGCTGGAGCTGTACGGCCGCCGGGCCGACCACCAGTCCCCGGTGACCCTCCGCGCCGAACTCTCCCGGCTGCGACGGCTCGTCGGACCGCTGCTGGGATCGCGCCCCTACCGGCTGTGCGCACCGGTCCGCACCGATGTGGCGGTGGCGGCCGACGCGCTGTCCGCGGGCAACCCGCACACGGCCCTCGGTGCCTATCCGGGGCCCCTGCTCCCCCTGTCGGAGGCGCCGGGTGTCAGCCGGATGCGACAGGCCCTGGAGGACGGACTGCGCCGCGCCGTACTGTCCCGCGCCGATCCGGACCTCCTGCGGCGCTGGGCGCAGACGCCGTGGGGCGAGGACGACCTCGAGGTGGCCGAGGCACTGGTGGCGGCGGCACCCGAGGGAACCCCGGCCCGAGCGGCCCCGGCGGCGCGGGTGCGGCGGCTGCGTGAGGCGTACGGGCTGGCCTGAGACGCCCGGCGTCCGCTCCGCTCCCGTGACCTGACCGATCCACTGGCCGGAATGCTCCGCACGGCGCAACGTCCGCGCAACGTCCCGGTGCCTACCGTCGTTCCGTCTTCGACGAGGAGTGCCGCAGCCACGAGGGACACCGCCGAGGTGCGGTGGTTCCCGGGCGAGCGGCCGAGAAGAGGAACACCCACGGGAGGGCCGCCCCATGACGCGATACGCAACCCCGGGCTCCGAGGGTTCGGTCGTCAGCTACCAGCCGCGCTATGACCACTGGATCGGCGGCGCGTACGTACCGCCCGCCCAGGGGAAGTACTTCGAGAACCCGAGTCCGGTCAACGGGAAGACGTTCACCGAGATCGCCCGGGGCACCGCCGAGGACGTCGAACGGGCCCTGGACGCCGCGCACGCGGCAGCACCCGCCTGGGCCCGTACGGCGCCCGGGGACCGGTCGTCCGTCCTGCTGAAGATCGCCGACCGGATGGAACAGCACCTCGAGGAGCTGGCGGTCGCCGAGAGCTGGGAGAACGGCAAACCGGTGCGGGAGACGCTGGCCGCCGACATCCCGCTGGCCATCGACCACTTCCGCTACTTCGCGGGCGCGATCCGGGCCCAGGAGGGCAGTCTCTCCGAGATCGACGACGACACGGTCGCGTACCACTTCCATGAACCGCTGGGTGTCGTCGCGCAGATCATCCCGTGGAACTTCCCGATCCTGATGGCCGCCTGGAAGCTGGCCCCGGCGCTCGCGGCGGGCAACGCGGTGGTCCTCAAGCCCGCCGAGCAGACGCCCGCCTCGATCCACGTGTGGATGAACCTGATCGCGGATCTTCTGCCGCCGGGCGTGGTCAACATCGTCAACGGCTTCGGTGTCGAGGCCGGGAAGCCGCTGGCCTCCAGCCCGCGGGTGGCCAAGGTGGCCTTCACCGGTGAGACCACCACCGGCCGCCTGATCATGCAGTACGCGAGCGAGAACCTGAAGCCGGTCACCCTGGAACTGGGCGGCAAGAGCCCGAACATCTTCTTCGACGACGTCTGGGCGGCCGACGACGACTTCCGGGACAAGGCGCTGGAAGGCTTCACCATGTTCGCCCTCAACCAGGGCGAGGTGTGCACCTGTCCGTCGCGGGCGCTGGTGCAGCGCGGCCACTACCAGGAGTTCATGGACGCGGCCGTGGCCCGCACCGAGAAGATCGTGCAGGGACACCCCCTGGACACCGAGACCATGATCGGCGCCCAGGCGTCCAACGACCAGCTCGAGAAGATCCTTTCGTATCTGGACATCGGCAAGCAGGAGGGCGCCCGCATCCTCACCGGCGGCACCCGGGCCGAGCTCGGCGGTGAACTGGAGGGCGGCTACTACGTCCGGCCCACCATCTTCGAAGGCGCCAACCACATGCGGGTCTTCCAGGAGGAGATCTTCGGCCCGGTGGTGGCGGTCGCCCGGTTCTCCGGCTTCGACGAGGCGATCGAGATCGCCAACGACACCCTCTACGGCCTGGGTGCGGGCGTCTGGACCCGCGACGGCTCCACCGCCTACCGCGCCGGACGCGCCATCCAGGCGGGCCGCGTCTGGACCAACTGCTACCACGCCTACCCGGCCCACGCCGCCTTCGGCGGCTACAAGCAGTCCGGTATCGGCCGCGAGACGCACAAGATGATGCTGGATCACTACCAGCAGACGAAGAACCTGCTGGTGTCCTACTCGCCGAAGAAGCTGGGGTTCTTCTAGAGGCCGACAGCGGCCGAGCGCGTAGGCGCCCGACGGGCACATCGCCTCCGTCGGGCGCCTTCCCGCACGTCCCGAGGCGGAATGGGCTCGCTTGGCACACTATTTCTGCTGCCTCGGACGCCCCCGCGCGGACGCGGGTGTGAACGGCGCGGGCACGAAAGGGATTTCCGGCGATGAGCCGCCCGGGAAACGTCGCCATGGCCGGCGCCGCCCTCCGCTCGTGGGCGGATTTCCCGGCACCGCACCGCGCGACAACCTCATGAACGCGGAATTCGGATGCGACAACGCCAGGCCGGGCGGCGTACCCTTCAATACCCGGACCTGACTCCACACACTGAGCAATGGTTACTCGAATCCTCCGTGAGCGTCGTCGATGCATTCCCCGCCGCCTTACGGTCGGCCCTATGCACGAGATATTCGGTAGCTGGGACGAGCGTTTCGAAGGCGTCCGTGACGTTCTCGCGGAAAACATCGCGAGCGGCGCCGACCTGGGCGCCTCCGTGGCGATCTTCATTGAGGGAGAGCCGGTCCTCGACGTCTGGGGCGGCTGTTTCGACATCGAGCGCCGGCGGCTGTGGGACCGGGACGATGTCACGGCGGTCTGGTCGTCCTCGAAGAATCTGACCGCGATGTGCGTCCTGCTGCTGGCGGACCGGGGCGAGGTCGGTCTGGACGAGCCGGTGGCGCGGTACTGGCCGGAGTTCGGTCGGTGCGGCAAGGAGGGGGTGCTGATCCGGCATGTGCTGGGGCATGCCGCCGGGCTGCCGACGTGGGACGAGGAGATCAGCTTCGAGGACCTCTACGGCTGGGAGAAGCCGGTGGAACTGCTGGCCCGGCAGCGGCCGCGGTGGAAGCCCGGTACGGCCAGCGGCTATCACGCGTATACGCAGGGCAGCATCATCGGCGAGGTGGTCCGCCGGGTGACCGGGCGGAGCCTGGGGCGGTTCCTCGCCGAGGAACTGGCCGGGCCGCTCGGGGCCCCTTGCTACATCGGGCTGGCCCCCGAGGAGCACCACCGGGTCTCCCCCGTGATTCCGCTGGACGACATGTTCTCCGGCAGGCCGGTGGACCATCCGCTGCGGGAGATCATCGGGAATCCGCCGATGCACCAGGAGACCCATACCATCGCGTGGACGCCCGAATGGCGGCAGGCCGAGCTGCCCGCCATGGGCGGTATCGCCAATGCGCGGGGGCTCGCCGCGGTCCAGTCGCTGCTGGCGAACGGGGGCGAGACGCTCGGGGTCAGGCTGATCTCGGAGGCCGGGTGCCGCAGGGCGTTCGAGGAGCAGACCAACGGGGTCGACCGGACGTTCCTGACGCCCGCCCGATGGGGAATGAGCTGGCTGCTGCAGTCGCCGGAGCTGCCGCTGCCCGCTCCGCGGGGCGCCTTCTCCGGTGGTTCGGGAGGGTCGTTCTGCCTGATCGACCCCGATCGGCGGATGGCCCTGGCCTATGTCCCCAACCGCATGCGGGAGACCCGGAGCGCCATGGACCCCCGCCGGCTGAGCATCATCCGGGCCGCCTACGCGGCGCTGGCCGCCGCCGACGGCGACGGCCGGGGCGACGGCGGCGGCACGCGTCAGCGGTGGGGCAGCTTGTAGCGGAAGCGCAGCTCGAAGACGCCCTCCAGACCCCCGGTGGCCGGGTCGAAGCGCTTGAGGTCGGCGATCTCGACACCACTGCCGCGGATGCCCGCGAACGCTCCCGTGCCGCCGAGGATCGTCCCGCGGCCGTCCTTGCGGGGGCCCGCGGTGGTGTTCGCCTTCAGCTTCCCCACCCAGGGCTTCTTGCTGGCGAAGGCGGGCTTGAAGACCTTGGTGGCGACCTTCGTGGAGTTCTCGATCTGATCGAGGACGAGGGATCCGCGGCCCGGGAAGAACAGGGTCCAGACGGTGTGGGTCATCATCTTGCCCGAAGCGAAGTCGGTCTCCGGCAGCACTTCCTCGATCTCGGTGGAGAAACCGACGACCTTGCCGTTCTTGTCGCGGAGCTTGCCTCCCAGGGCGAATGCCTTCTGCAGTTTGGGCTCGGTGAATTTCGCGATCCCGGACGGGAACACCGCAAGCGGCAGGTTCCCCCGGTGCGTCTCGAACACCCCGTCCTTGGGCACCTGGGCGAAGAAGGACTCCTCGATCCATTCGGAGCCGGACTTCCCACCCGCCCGTGAGGAGCCGGAGTCGTCGTCATCGGAATCGTAGGCGTACACCCCGATTCCGATGGCGAGTGCCGCCACCACGACACTCGCGGTTCCGATCATCATTCGGCGGCGCGCGGAGTCCTTCTTCGCCGTTTCGGGCGCCTCGGGCGCGGTCATGGAAATCTCCTCCCGGTCGTTTCCGCGATGCGGATTCAGCAAGCGGATCCAGCAATACGAAAAAATCGTCGCTCCGCCGCCGCGCCGTTTCCGGAGTATTCGCTACTCCCCGATGGAGTGGCCCGGAGCGGGGAGCGCCGGATCGCCCATGTGAGTACGGCTTGCTCATGACCGGCCCGCGCCACCGCGGGACCATCGGCGTGGAAGGACCGGCTCGGCCCACGGAGCCGAGCCGGTCCTCGGCGATGGACCAGTGATGTCACGGATTCGGGCGGCCCGCCCGCGGGCTCAAGATGGCGGTGCCGCATGCCGACGGCTGCGTACGGCGGACCCGCTGCCCGTTCCGAACGCTGAAGGACATCTCGATGGCTACCGCAGTGCCCGCGGCACCGTCCCCGCCGCCCCCGTACTCCGGAGGGCCGCCGCCCTCGTCCCCGGACGAGGCGCAGGCACTCCACACGGTCGGTCTGACCAGTGAGCCGCCCCTCGTGGGCCGCGAACGCGAGCTGACCGCGGGGCTGACGGTGCTGAGCCGCCGCCACGGCCCCGCCGGCGTCCTGCTGACCGGCCCCGCCGGGATCGGCAAGACCCGGCTCGGCGAGGAACTCGCCGCGGCGATCATGACCCCGCACCCCGGCTCCGCCTCCGCCGCCGGTGTCGTCACCGGTGTGGACGAACTCGCGCCCGGCGGCGTACTGCCCACCGCCCAGCGGCTGCTGTGCGCCACCGCCCGGCGGCCACGGCTGCTGTGGATCGACGACGCGCATCTGCTGCCGCCGCAGGCGATCGAACCGCTGCTGCTCCTGCTCCGGCGGCGCGGCGACAAGATGCTCCTGACGGTGAACCCGGACGAGGCGCCGCCACATCTGCACGCCCTGTGGAAGGACCAGCACCTCGCCCGGGTGGATCTGCCGCCGCTGGACGTCCCGGCCTCCCGGCGGCTGGCCGGTGCCCTGCTGGAGGACCGGCTGGCCCAGACCGGGGTGGCCCGGCTGGCGCGGATGTCGGCGGGCAATCCCCTGCTGCTGCGCGAACTGGTGCGCGCCGCGCTCGCCCAGGGGGTGCTGCGGCAGGACGGGGGCTGGTGGCACCTGGACGACGCCCTGCCGACCTCCGACGCGCTGCGCGATCTGGCCGACCGCAGGCTCCGGCCGCTCGGTACGGAGTCCCGGCGCGCCCTGGAGCTGATCGCGCTGGCCGAGCCCGCCCGGCTGGATGTGCTGGAGACACTCGTCGGGCTGCCCACCCTGCTGGACCTGGAGGACCAGGGGCTGATCCAGGCCCCCGATCCGCGCCGGGCCGCCGGGTCCGCCGAGGCGTCGGTCCGGATCGCCCATCCGTATCTGGGCCAGGTGCTGCGCCAGGGGGTGGCACCGCTGCGCCGCAAGCACTATCTGCGCACGTGGACCGGGGCGCTGCCCGGGCCCGGCGCCCGGCCCCCGGCCGAGCGGATCCTGCTGGCCCAGTGGCATCTGGACGCCGGGGACGTCCCCGCCCAGGAGACGCTGCTGGAGGCGGCGCGGGACGCCCTGAGGGCCCATGAGCTGCCGACGGCGGCCCGGCTGGCCACCGCGGCCTGGGACCACTTCGGCACGGCGGAGGCGGCCGAGATGAGGGCGCGGACGCTGCTGGCCCGCGCGGAGTTCGGGGAGCTGCACACGTTCGTCGCGGCGGTGCGTGCCGAGCACCGGGAGTACGGCACGGTGCTGGATCCGGTGCGGGCGCGCGCCTTCGTCTTCCAGGGCCGTCCGCACGAGGCCGAGGAGATGGCGAACGGGCTGCCCGAGGCCGACGCGGCGCTCATCAAGGGGATGGTGTGCTTCTTCCGCGGCCACTTCGGCGCGGCGCTGGAGCACTGCTCACCGCTGCTGCGCGCCCCGCTGCCCACCCATCGGCTGGAGTCCGGGCTCTTCGCCATGGCGACCCTGTGCTACCAGGGGCGGCCGACGGAGGCCCTGGAGCACTACCGGCGGCTGCGGGACGACACCGAGCTGCACACCTCGATCGCCTGGCCGCTGATCCAGGACTCGCTGGAGGAACTGCACGCGGTGGCACTGCTGTTCAGCGGGCGGCTGGAGGAGGCGGAGATACTGCTGACCCGCGAGTACCACGCGGCCACCCGGGAGTACGCGACACGGGTGGACGCCCAGCGCGGACTCTCCCTGGGCGCGGTGCTGTACGAGCGCGGCCGCCCGCGCCAGGCCCTGGCGTTCCTCACGTTCACCCCCGCCTACCAGGTCGGCTGGCAGCCGTGGGAGGCCATGTCCCGTGTCTACTCGGCACTGGCCATGAGCTGTCTGCCGCCCGGGGCCGCCGGTCCGGCCGACGGCCCCGCCGGCGCCGGGGACGCCCTCGACGGGCTGTTCGGCGGCCACTGCCGCGGCGCGCTGCGGCTCGCCCACGCGCGCCGGGCCCATCACGCGGGGGACGTCAAGGGCGCCACCCGGTTCCTGCACGAGGCCGTCGAGGACGCGCTGTCCCACCACGGCTACGCGGATGTGGTGGCGGTGCTGCACGAGTGCGCACGGCTGGGTCTTGAGCAGCACCCCGCGGTCCACCACGACCACCCGGTCCAGGGGCCGTTGCTGCGCGCCCGGCTGCTCTACGCCCGCGCGGTGGCGGACGGGGACGCCAAGCTCCTGGGGCAGGCGGCCCGGACGATGGCCGAGTCCGGTGCCCATCTGTACGCGGCCGAGGGCTACGCCGAACTCGCGCGGCTGCACCACCGGGCGGGCCGGGACCGGGCCGCGACCGCGGCGACGGCCCAGGCGCGGACCCTGCTCAAACGCTGTGACGACGTGGTCACCCCGCCCCTGGACTTCCTCGGGGAGAGCGCGCCGCTGTCGGCACGCGAGCGCACGGTGGCGCGGCTGGCCGCGCAGGGGCTGACGGACAAGGAGATCGCGAGCCAGCTGGTGATCTCGCCGCGTACGGTGAGCAACACCCTTTACCGGATCTACCAGAAGATCGGTGCCACCGACCGCCGGCATCTGCGGCGGCTGCTGTCCGCGTGACCCGGTGACCGGAGCCGGCCCGGATCCGCGACGCGCGCCCGTGCAACCCTCTCGCAACCTGGGCGCGGGTTGGCTGGGTCGGTACCGTTGAGAACCCGGCCAGGAGAGGAGCCGCAGGATGTCCGAGGTGTCGCGGATCGCGCTGACCCCGGCCGCCGCCGATCTCATCCGCCGGCTGAGCGCGGCTCACGGGCCGCTGATGTTCCACCAGTCGGGCGGCTGCTGCGACGGCAGCGCGCCGATGTGCTACCCGCTGGGCGAGTTCCGTACCGGCGCGTCCGACGTGCTGCTCGGGGAGCTGGTGGTGGAGGGCGTCGAGCGGCCGGTCGGCTTCTGGATGTCGGCGTCCCAGTTCGAGCGGTGGCGGCACACCCATCTGACGGTGGACGTGGTGCCGGGGCGGGGCAGCGGGTTCTCGCTGGAGGCGCCGGAGGGCGTCCGGTTCCTCATCCGTTCCCGGCTGCTGGACGCCGGGTAGCGCAGCGGCCGGGCCGGCCCCGACGGCGGCCGTGCCGTCGCTCAGCTGGCGTCGGCCAGTGCCAGGGTGTGCAGCCGCTCCGGCGGGCCGGGGCGGGCGTAGTACCAGCCCTGCGCGGTGTCGCAGCCCAGCATCCGCAGGTGCTCGGCCTGTACCGCGGTCTCCACGCCCTCCACGGTCACCGCGAGGTCGAGGGTGTGGGCGAGCGAGACGATCCCCTCGACGATCTTGACGTCCACCGGGTCGGCCGGGGCGCGCTGCATCCCGCGGGTGAAGGAACGGTCCAGTTTGAGCTGGCTGACCGGCAGGCGGCGCAGGTACGAGAGGTTGGAGTAGCCGGTGCCGAAGTCGTCCAGGGCGATGTCCACCCCCAGGTCGGCGAGTTGGCGCAGCGGCCGCAGGGCGTCCTCGTCGGCGCCGATGAGGTCGTTCTCGGTGACCTCCAGGCACAGCGTGCTGGGGCAGAGTCCGGCGTTCTCCAGGACCGCCACGGTGTCGGAGACCAGGGTGGGGTGGTTGAGCTGGCAGGGCGAGAGGTTGACGTTGACGCGCAGCGGATCGCGGTCGTCCTCGGCGCCGTCCCGCCACTTCCGGGCCTGCCGGGCGGCCTGTTCCAGCACCCAGCGGCCGAGCGGGACGATCAGACCGGTGTCCTCGGCCAGCGGGATGAACTGGTCGGGGCCGAGCACCCCGTGCACCGGGTGCAGCCAGCGGACGAGCGCCTCGGCGCCGCGTACGGTGCCGTCGGCGAGCCGCACCAGGGGCTGGTACTCGATGAAGAACTCGCCCTTCTCCAGGGCCGAGGGCAGTCCGTTGGTGAGGCTGTGACGGGCGATCACCCGGGCGTTGGAGTCGGCGTCGGCGAGTTCGAAACGGTTGCCACCCGCGGCCTTGGCCCGGTACATGGTGATGTCGGCGCTGCGCAGCACCTCGGCGCGGCCGATCTCCCCGGCCCGTCCGTCGACGACGCCGATGCTGACGCGCACCTGGAGTTCACGGCCCTCGACGCGGACGGGTTCGGCCAGCGCGGCGAGCATCCGGCGGGCCAGCGCGGTGCCGTCGGTCTGCGCGGAGGGGCCGGTGACCAGGGCCATGAACTCGTCGCCGCCGACGCGGGCGATGAGTTCGTCGGGCGAGGTGAGACAGGCGTGCAGCCGTTCGGCGACGGCCATGAGCATCCGGTCCCCGGCGGAGTGGCCGAGGCTGTCGTTGACGGCCTTGAAGCCGTCGAGGTCGAGGTAGCAGACGCCGAACCGCTCGGCGTCGGCGTCGGCGGCGAGCACCTGGTCGAGCCGTTCGAGGAACAGGGCGCGGTTGGGCAGTCCGGTCAGCTCGTCGTGGGTGGCCTCGTAGCGCAGCCGCTCCTGGAGTTCACGGTGCTCGGTGATGTCCTCGGCGAGGGTGAGCTGGTACTGCGGGGCGCCGGTGGAGTCACGGAGCAGGGTGACCGTCAGATTGGTCCACAGCACGCTGCCGTCGTCGCGGTAGTGCGGTTTCTCTATGCGGAAGTGGTCGCGTTCGCCGTTCACCAGCTGGCGGTAGAGCTCGTGGGCGCCCGGCGCGTCGTCGGGGTGGACGAACTCGTTGACGTTGCGGCCGGGCCGGAAGAAGTCGCGTCCGCCGAACATGGCGGCCATGGGGTCGTTGACGACGAGGATCTCACCGTCGAGCGCGGCGATGCCGACGCCGATGACGGCACCCTCGAACACCGCCCGGAACTTGGCCTCGCTGGCGTGCAGCGCCTTCTCGGCCTCGGTGCGGGCGGCCAGCGCGGCCCGGGAGATGGCCTGCTGGGCGTCGCGCTCACGGGCCCGCAGCTCGCGGACGAACCCGGTGGCCAGCGCGTGCTGCAGCCGGGCGCAGCGGGCTCGCGCGCCGGATTCGTCCGGCGGCTCCGTACCGTCCGGCGGGCAGTGGTCGACCAGATGGGCGTCGACGGCGCCCAGTACGGCGGGCAGCGCCTCGGGCTCGGTGCAGTGGGCGTCCACCAGGGCGGCACCGACCTCGTAGGCCACCGCGGTGTCGAAGGGGCGGGCGTGCAGTGCGGCGGCCAACTGGCGGGCCAGCGGCACCAGACGGTCCTGGAACTCCTCGAGGGTCAGGGGCGTGGCCGCGACCGGGTGGACGGCGCGGCTCCACAGTGCCGCGAACCGTTCCGGCCCGCTGCCCCGCGGACCGGTGGCGTCGTGGGCGGTGTCTTCGGTACGGTCCCCGGCCGTGGGGCCGGCGGCATCGTGGGCGCCGCCGTCACGTCTCGGTCCGCCCGGTTCCGACGTCATATCGCATGCTCCGCGGAATGGCCTTCCCGGACCGTTCCGACCTCGTCCGCGGCGCTCGTTCCCTCCGGCCGCCAGTCCACGTCCTGCACTTCCTTCGCCCTCTTCCGGCTTCCGGGGCCGCCCTCGGGCCGTCCGCGTCCTCGGGGAAGTGGAGCACGACGAAGAGCGGCAGGGCAACCCGCTGCCGAGGCGAGATTACTGATCAACCGCTCGACGGGGAAAGGAAAAAACGGAAATCGGAAGTCCGCATCGAGCCGGGGAGAAGGGAGAAGCCGGGAGAAGACGGGCACCTGTCAGAGGCATCTGCCACCGTCCGGATCGCGCCATCGCGCACCCCTCGAAAACCTGCCCCGCCGCAGGACGGCGCGGTGATCCGGCGGTTCCGCGGGGCGTCGGCCACGGGCCTCGCGGGGCGTATGCCGAGGCCGTCAGGTGCCACGATGCCCGAACGGACCGGCCGGGCCGAAATGGCGGGGTTCCGACTTCCGGAACGGAGACGGTGATGCTGAGCACATCCTCGCCAATCCGCCCCGGCCCGGGGGGAGGTGCGCTCATCGTCCCCCATCTCGCCCGGAGCGGAGGGATGTTGGGCGTCTCACACCGTCGCGCCGTGTCGCGTGGCGGTGTGCCGCGCGGACGGTCGCGCCGGGGCGGCTCCGCGCCACCCCCGCCCGGCCGCCGCCACCGGTGGAACCACTGACGGCGCCCCCACACCATCGGCGGCCTGGCTCCTCTGCGCCCACAGGTCGAGAGCGGCGGCGGGACTCATCCCGGGAGCACAGAGGAATTGTCGCTTTATGGGGTTATTCATCTGAAAGTGGGTACTCCAGGGCGTATGACATCAGGCGTCATCCACGATCTGCTGTCGCGCTGTCTGGCCATGTTCGACAGCCGGGACGAGGCCGAGATCCTGCGCCGGGCGATGGCGCAGGTCAGCGTGGTCGGACCGGGCCGCGCCGAGGCGGGCTATCTGCTGCTCGGCGATGCCCTGGTGCGCTGTCCGCACGACGGCCTGCGGGCCACCGCCGCCCTCGACGCGCAGGTCCGCGAGCTGGCGGGACGGGACGGACCGGTGCGGTTCCCCCGGCGCGCCTGGGGCTGGGCGTTCGGACTGCGCGAGCCGGGCGGGCTGCGCGGCGCCCTGGTGGTCAGCTCTCGTGACCGGCCCGGGGACGACGAGCGGTTCCTGCTCGGCGTGCTGGTGCGGCAGACGGCCGCGGCCCTGTCCATCGCCGCCGCCCACCGCCGGGAGCGGGCCCATGCGGCCGAGGCGCGCCGGGCCAGGGACGAACGGGAGGCCATCCGGCGGCGGCTCCAGTCCTCCCTGTCCGACCTGGGGCATCTGCGCGCGGTCCATGACGCGCTGGCCCGCGCGGCCGCCCGGGGCGACGGCGAGGACGGCATCGTCCGGGCACTGCACCGGGCCACCGGGCTGCCCGCGGCGATCGAGGACCGGTTCGGCAACCTCCGGGCCTGGGCGGGTCCGGGCCGTCCGGAGCCGTACCCCAAACCGGACCCGGCCCACCGCGAGGAGCTGCTGCGGGACGCCGCCCGGCGGCCGCGGCCGGTGCGGTCCAGGGACCGGCTGGTGGCGGTGGCCGCGCCACGCGGTGAGGTGCTGGGCGCGCTGTCACTGGTGGACCCCGGGGGCCGGGCGGATGAACGGGCGCTGCGGGCGCTGGACCACGCGGCGACCTCGCTCGCGCTGGAACTGGCCCATGTCCGTGAACTGGCCGAGGTGGAGCTGCGGTTGCGGCATGAACTGGTCGACGATCTGCTCGTGGGAGCCGATGTCCCCGGCGCCCACGCCCGCGCCGCGGCGGTGGGGCACGATCTGCACGGTCCGCACCATGTGATCGCGGTGCGCTGGTCCGGCCGGACGGTCGACGACGCGTTCCTGGGGGCGGTGGTCCGCACGGCCGCGGGACTGGGCCTGCCGGTGCTGCCCACCCGGCGTGACGGTACGGCGGTCCTGGTGGCCCGGGGCGCCCCGGGCGAGCGGTCGCTGTACCGGGCGCTGAGCCGGGAGGTCGGCAGCGGGGCCGGGGCGATCGGGGTGGGCGGCCGCTGTGAGCCGCCGCACGAGGTGCCGCGCTCCTACCAGGAGGCGCTGCGGGCCCTGGAGGTGCGCAGCCGCTCGCACCCGGCGCACGGTATGACGTTCTTCGACGACCTGGGGCTGTACCGGATCCTGCCGCCCGGCGGTGACCACCGCGAGGTGGACCGGTTCGTCCGGGAGTGGCTGGGCCCGCTGCTGGACTACGACGCCCGGCACCGCAGCGCCCTGGTGGAGACGCTGTCCCAGTACTTCGACTGCGGCGGCCACTACAGCGAGGCCGCGGCGGCCCTGGTCATCCACCGCTCCACACTGCGCTACCGGCTGCGCCGCATCCGCGAGATCACCGGTATGGATCTCGCGGACGTCGAGAGCAGACTCAACCTCCAGGTGGCCACCCGGATGTGGAAGATCACCCGGACCGGCCCGGAGGAACCACCGGTGGCGCGCTGACCGACGGGGTCACTTCCCCGCCCCCGACATCCGGCGGAGACCGGGGGGTACAGCCCGCTCAGCCGCCACTGCGGCAGCGTCTGGCCGCATGACACGGCGGTGGCCGTACCGGGTCTCGCCGCCGAGGGTCACCACGCCGGGGCCCGGATCCTGGCGGAGGGGCTGCCGCGGGCGGGCGCCGCCTTCGACCACCGGATGCCCGAGCTGTTCGGGGGGACGGACCACGCGTCGGGTGAGCCCGCCGTGGCCTATCCGGCGTCGTGCCGCCCCAGGCGTGGTCGGCGGCGGGCGCCGTCGCCGTGGCCAGGCCGACCGTGCCCCTGGACCGCACGCGGCCGTAGGGGCACGGCCGGGCTGCGGATGTCACCGGATGCCGAGCTCCTCCAGCACGCGGCGCTGGGCGGCGGTGGGCGTGGCCGGGAAGTAGAGGTAGCAGACCCCGCCGGTGCCGGAGACCACCTTGCCTTCGGCGTTGTACCGCTTGGTGCGCAGCCAGATGTTCTCCCACTGGCGCCGCTTGTAGATGTGGCGGACGGCCTCGTTGCTGGGCGAGGCCGGGTCGTTGGCGATGACATCGCCCTCGGCGGTGAAGCCGACGACGGTCATCAGGTGGCCGGCGGTGCCGTAGCCCGCCCCGTCCAGCTCGGTCTTCAGGAAGGACTGCGAGGTGATCAGCGGGATGCCCGCGCCGATCAGCTTCTCGGCGTCGGTGAGCGAGCCGAGCCGGGTGACCACGCCCTGGAGGTCGCGGTAGGTGGCGGCGTACGCGGCGTTGAACGGCCAGTTGCCGCAGCCCTCGTACTGGTAGTCGAAGGTGGCGCGGGCGGCGTGGCAGACCTGGGGATCGGCGTAGTCGGGGTTGACCCAGGCCAGGTCCTCGGCGGTGGGGGTGCGGCCCCAGTACTCGACGATCATCTGCGAGGAGGTGGGACTGCACCATGCCTCGCCGCCGTTGTCGTACTCGGGGTACTGGCCCTTGTGGATCTCCTGCGAGTAGCGCGGGACGGTCAGTTCCCGCCCGCCGTCCAGACCCGGGGCGGAGGCGGGCACCTCGAAGCGGTCGGGCACGTCCGAACCCATCGCGCCCACCCGCCACACCGTGGGGGTGAGCTTGGTGCCGGGCTTGCGGTGGAGGGTGAGCCGGATCCGGTAGGAGACCAGCCGCAGTCCGCTCGCCGGGGCGTCGACGGAGAGGGTGTCGGTCCACACCGAGCTCTTGTCGTCGCTCTGGTCGTCCACCGAGGTGCGCCGGATGGAGTCGGCGCCGTCGCCGGAGGCCCAGCGGCCCATGACGTACCAGGGCGTACTGGTGGCGTCGGAGTAGGTGCCCTTCAGCTCGGCCTGGATCCAGGTGCCGGCCGGGGTGCGCGCGTTCCAGGAGACGATCGCCTCGGTGGCGGGGACCTGGAGCTTGTGCACCGGGGAGGTCCAGGTCGCGTACTCCCACCGGGCCTTGGTGCCGGTGTGCGGGTCGGTGTAGTCCGTGCTGCCCGCGGGGGTGGAGATCACGATGCCGGGGCGGGACCCGGACTGGACGCGGACGCCCTTGGCGGTCCCGGCCTTCCAGTCGGCGCCGCTGCTCCAGCCGTGGTACTCCGCGACCTCCGGGGCCCTGCGGCGCTTCGGCCCGCCGACCGCGACCGGCTCCCCGGCCGGGCGGGCCGTCCCGGCGGCCGAGGCGGCGGAGGTGGAGACGGCGACCGCGCCGGCGACGCCGAGCGCGGCGGTGAGCACGGAACGGCGGGGCGTGGATCCGGATCTGCTCATACGGGGTTCCCCCAGTCGTCGTCCAGTCGTCCATCGGGGCGGCGGATACGTGACCGTCGCCCAACTATGGCCGCTGCGGATGGTCTCGGACCAGTGATTCCCCTCCCGCGGGCTCATCAATATTGGTGTGGACCAGTGGAGTGAACGGGAGGGCGGGCGCCGTAGGCTGGGCGGCGATGGACTCACCCGAACCGACCGGCGCACCCGGCACGGACGCCCCCACCGGCACCACCGGCACCACCGCCGGGCTCGACGCACTGGCCCGGCGGCTGCGCGCCCTGCCGCCCTCCTGCGGCCCGGTGCGGCTCATCGCCGTGGACGGCCACGCCGGATCGGGGAAGACCACCTTCACCGGGCGGCTCTCGGCGGCGCTCGGCGGCGCCCCGGTCCTGCACACCGATGACCTCGCCACCCATGACGAGCTGTTCGGCTGGGCGGAGCGGCTGCGCCACCAGATCCTCGATCCGCTCGCCCGGGGCACCACCGCCCGGTACGCCCCGTACGACTGGGTGGCGCGCCGCTTCGCGGCCGGGGAGCGGGAGCTGGACCCCGCGCCGGTCGTGCTGCTGGAGGGGGTGGGCTGTGGCCGCCGTGCCGTACGGCCTTCCCTGGCGCGGCTGTTGTGGATGGATCTGCCCGACCACCTCGCCTGGCGGCGCGGTGAGCGCCGGGACGGACCGGAACAGTCCGCATTCTGGGACGGCTGGCGACACGCCGAGCGACTGCACTTCACCGCCGACCCCTCGCGCCCCTTTGCCGACACTCTGGTGGCAGAGGGAAAAGAGGGGTACATGTTGCTGCCGGGACCGGCGGAGGTCGACCGAGACGAGACCTCTCCTCACTCAGCGTGATCCGGCGTGGCCGACCGGTCCGCACCCGGTGCCCGAGGTGCGACGCGTGCCCCAACTCGGCTTGACCTGGGGGCCATACAGGTCTTACGTTCTCAATGTGCGACTCGTACGAGTCGCCCCACAACGCGAAGCCCCCGGTTGTTCCCCCGTGATCGGGGGCTTCGTCCTGTCTGGGGCCGGTTTTCCGATGCCGTGACCAGCACGTATCTCACCCTCGGTGACCATGGACGTCCGACCGGTCATGGCCGTTCGCGCCCCCTATACGCCCCCGGCGCACACCGGGTCGGCATTGTGCGATTGCGACGAACAAGAGTCCGGCACCCTCGGCCGGTGCCGTTTGCGCCGGTACGATGCCCCAGGGGCAGTCGCCCTTGCGGCATCCACGGGGGCAGGGGTTGTGGGGGACGTGATGGATTTCGGCACGCAAGGATCGCACGCCCCGGCCGATCTCGCCTGGCTGCGGGCCGTCGACGCCTACACGATGGGCGCCTACGCACAGGCCGAGGAGGAGTTCCGGGCCGCCGTGCGGCACGACCCCGCGATGGCCGACGCCTGGCTCGGGCTGCACGCGCTCCGCGCCGACACCGCCACCGCCCTGCTGCGGATGTACCGCCACCGCGACCGCTTCGGGGAGCAGCGCGCCCGCCACCGCCGCACCCTCAACTCCTGGTATTGGCTGGGCTGGTGGGTCCAGCCGGTGCTGGAGACCAGCCGCGATCTGCTGCTCGCCCACGCCTCCCACTGGCTCGACGGCCGCCACGTCCCCGAGCTGGACCGGGCGCTGGCCGGGTGCCCGCCGGTGGAGGCGGACCCCCAGGCCCGCTTCCTGCACGCCTGCCGTGCCTATCTGGTCAAGGACTGGGAGCAGTTGGTGCGGCATACCGAACCGCTGCTGGACGATCCGCTGCTGGGCATCGAGGCGGGGCTCTTCGGCGGGATGGCACGGGTCCGGCTGGAGATGTTCGGCCAGGCCGAACCACTGCTCACCGCCGCGCTGATGCGCTGCCGCAGCGAACAGCCGCAGCGCAAGGAGCTGCGCTACTGGCTCGCCCGCGCCCATGAGGGCACCGGGCGCAGCGCCGCCGCGCTCCCCCTGTACCGCGCGGTGCACCGGATCGACCCCACCTTCATGGACACCTCGGCGCGGCTGGCGGCGATAGCCGAGTCCGACGGTCTTGACGAGCCCGCCGATCTGGCGGCCGTCTCCCTGGCCGGGGCCGGCGGCCAGGACGCGGCCGACCTCCGCGACGCCATGGCCATCGACCCCGACCCGCTGCCCACCGCCGATCCGGGCGACGGCCGTGAGCCGCGGACCGGCGGCGAGGCCGGTCCCGGGGGCGCGGCGCTGCTGGGCTCCGCCGTGGTGGGTTCCGGCGGCACCCGGGAGCGGTCCGGACCGCCCGCCCCGCCGGGCCCCTCGGATCCGGCACTGCTGGAGAGCGCGTTGCGGGAGCTGGAGCGCATGGTCGGTCTGGAGCCGGTCAAGCGGCAGGTCCGGGCGCTGTCCGCACAGCTCCATATGGCGCGGCTGCGCGCCGGGCAGGGCCTGCCGGTCCAGCCGCCCAAGCGCCACTTCGTCTTCTCCGGCCCCTCCGGCACCGGCAAGACGACCGTGGCCCGCATCCTGGGCCGGGTCTTCTACGCGCTCGGACTGCTGGGCGGGGACCACCTGGTGGAGGCCGGACGCGCCGATCTGGTCGGCGAGTACCTCGGCCAGACGGCGGTGAAGGCCAATGAGCTGATCGACTCGGCGCTGGGCGGGGTGCTCTTCGTCGACGAGGCGTACAGCCTGTCCAACTCCGGCTACAGCAAGGGCGACGCCTACGGCGACGAGGCGCTCCAGGTGCTGCTCAAGCGCGCCGAGGACAACCGCGACCGGCTGGTGGTGATCCTGGCGGGCTACCCCGAGGGCATGGACCGGCTGCTGGCCGCCAACCCCGGTCTCGGCTCGCGCTTCACCACACGGGTGGACTTCCCCAGCTACCGTCCGCTGGAGCTGACCCGCATCGGCGAGGTGCTGGCCGCGGAGAACGGCGACGGCTGGGACGAGGAGGCCGTGGAGGAGCTGCGCAGCATCAGCGGCCATGTGGTGGACCAGGGCTGGATCGACGAACTGGGCAACGGCCGCTTTCTGCGCACCCTGTACGAGAAGAGCTGCGCGTACCGGGATCTGCGGCTGTCGGGGTGGACGGGCACCCCGACCCGGGACGATCTGGCCACCCTGCGGCTGCCGGATCTGATGCAGGCGTACGGGGAGGTCCTGTCGGGCCGCGGTCCGATGTACCGCGACCCGCAGGACCCGCTGTCCTGACCGCAGCCGCCCCTTGAACCACGACCTCCGCCGAGACGGACCGGCTGGGGCTCGGTGCCCCGAAGGGGCGCGGGGAACTGCGCGACCGGCCACGACGCATCCGCGGACGGACGACAGCGCCTCACGGCACTTCCCGCGAAGCGCTCAGCGCGCCACCATCGCGTGCTGCTCCGCCGGTTCCTCCCCGGAGGGCCGCGCCGGCTCCCGGCCGGACGGCTCCGCGGAGGCACCGCGGGGCTCGGTCACCCGGCGGCGCTTCCCGGACCGGTGAGCGGGGTCCCTGACCTCGCCGACCAGCATCTCCAGGACGTCCTCCAGTGCGACCAGGCCCAGCACCTTCCCCGAGGCGTCGGTGACGGCCGCGAGGTGGGAGGCGGCCCGGCGCATCACGGTGAGCGCGTCGTCGAGCGGCAGTTCCGCCCGCAGGGTCTCGATCGGCCGCCAGACGTGCTGCGGTACGGCACGCTCCCGGAACTCCAGGTCCAGGACATCCTTCACATGCAGATAGCCCATGAAGGCGCCACCGGGACCGCGTACCGGGAAACGGGAGTAGCCGGTCCGCACGGTCAGCTCCTCGATCCGCCGGGGGGTGACCGAGGGATCCACCGTGACCAGGCCCGCCGGGTCGAGCAGCACATCGGTGACCGGGCGGCTGCCCAGCTCCAGGGCATCGGCGAGCCGCTCGTGCTCCCCGGGTTCGAGGAGTCCGGCCTGCCGGGAGTCCTCCACCAGATGGGTCAGCTGCTCACTGGTGAAGACCGCCTCGACCTCGTCCTTGGGCTCCACCCGGAACAGCCGCAGCACCACCCGGGCGCAGGCCCCGAGCGCCGCGGTGACCGGGCGGCACAGCCGGGCGAAGCCGACCAGGCCCGGGCCGAGCCACAGCGCGGTCTTCTCCGGCGCCGCCATGGCCAGGTTCTTCGGCACCATCTCGCCGATGACCAGGTGGAGGAAGACCACGACGGCGAGCGCGATGGCGTAGCCGAGGGGGTGGACCAGCCCGGCGGGCAGATGGGCGGCGTGGAAGACCGGCTCCAGCAGATGGGCGACGGTCGGCTCGGCGACCGCGCCGAGGGTCAGCGAGCAGACGGTGATGCCGAACTGGGCGGCCGCCATCATCTGCGGCAGGTTCTCCAGACCGGTGAGCACCGTGCGGGCCCGGGCGGAGCCCTCGGCCGCGCGCGGCTCGATCTGGCTGCGGCGCACCGAGACCAGGGCGAACTCGGCGCCCACGAAGAAGCCGTTGGCGAGCACCAGCAGGGCGGCGAAGAGCAGTTGGACGAGACTCATCGCTCGGTTCCCTTCCCGGCGGCGGCACCGGCGGCCGTGCTGGCCGCCGGACAGGTGGCGGTGGCTGCGGGGGCGGTGCCCTGCTGCCCCACGGGCGTACCCGCCTTGGCGCGGACGATGCGCACCAGCTCGGCCCGGTGGTGGCCGACCTGCCGGACCGCCAGTTTCCAGCCGGGCAGCTCGGCGGTGTCGCCGGGGACGGGGATCCGCGCCAGCAGATCGGCGACGAGTCCGGCGACGGTCTCATAGGGACCGTCGGGAGCCTCCAGGCCGATCCGGCGCAGGGTGTCCACGCGGCAGCCGCCGTCGGCGTCCCAGGCGTGACGGCCGTCCTCCATGGCAATTTGCATCAAGTCGGGCATATTGGACGCTTCATCGTCATGTTCGTCGCGGACCTCGCCGACGAGTTCCTCGACGATGTCCTCCAGGGTGACGACGCCCGCCGTACCGCCGTACTCGTCGACGACCACGGCTATCGGCTGCTCACTGCGGAGCCGCTCCAACAGCGGCTGGACCGGCAGGGTCTCCGGAACCAGCAGCGGGGCCTGGGCGATCCGGCTCACGGGAGTGCGCAGCCGGTCGTGCGCGGGCACCGCGAGGGCCTCCTTGAGGTGCACCATCCCGATGACCTCGTCCAGCCGGTCCCGGTAGACCGGGAAGCGGGAGAGCCCGGTGGCGCGGGTGAGGTTGAGCACGTCCTCGGCGGTGGCCGTGGACTGGAGCGCGCTCACCCGGACCCGCGGGGTCATCACATGCTGCGCGGTGAGGTCGCCCAGGGAGAGGGTCCGCACGAAGAGATCGGCGGTGTCCTGCTCGATGGCGCCGGCGCGCGCCGAATGGCGGGCGAGCGAGACCAGCTCACCGGGGGTACGGGCGGAGGCCAGTTCCTCGGTGGGCTCCACGCCGAGCATCCGCACCAGCCGGTTGGCCACCGTGTTGAGCAGGGCGATGACGGGCCGGAAGAAACGGGCGAAGGCGTACTGCGGGCCCGCCACGAACCGGGCGACCTGGAGCGGCCGGGAGACGGCCCAGTTCTTGGGCACCAGCTCGCCGATGACCATCTGCACGGCGGACGCCACCAGCATGCCGATGACCACGGCCACACCGGGGACGGCCCCGTGCGGCAGACCGGCGGCCTCCAGCGGCGGGGTCAGCAGATGACCGAGCGCGGGCTCGGCGAGCATGCCGACCACCAGGGAGGTGATGGTGATGCCCAGCTGGGTCCCGGAGAGCTGGAAGGACAGCTCGCGCAGCGCCTCGACGACGGTGCGGGCGCGCCGGTCGCCCTCGTCGGCGGCCCGTTCGGCATCCGGCCGCTCCACGGTGACCAGGCCGAACTCCGCCGCCACGAAGAAGCCGTTGGCGAGGATGAGAACGAGTGCCGCACAGAGCAGCAGGAGGGACAGGGTGATGCTCATGCCGCCGCCTCGAAGCCGGCGGCGGCGCAGGTACTACAGGACGATCCGTCCATCTGCGGAGGGAGTCACTCCTCGGGTCGCAGGGGAGCCCGCCGGCCGCGCGGGGGGAGCGCGGACATGGGAAGGCGGGGCGGGGCACCGTTCGGCCCCGGCAACAGGGTAATCAAGGATGGGGCGTCACGGGCAGGCCCCTCGGGCCGATGGAGTGCCGCCCAGCCGCCGCGGCCGGGCCGCGGCGGCGGGAATCAGGCCGATTCACCACCCGTGCCGTGCTTCTCGGCCAGGGCCCGCAGCGCCCGCGCGTCGTGGATGGCGCGCTCCTTGGCGATGCCCGGCTGGATGCCCATCGCGGGCAGGCTGGTGCCGTCGGCCAGGTCCAGGAAGACCCACGGATCGCCGGGCCGCAGATTGACCCGGAGCACCTCGGCCCACTCAAGACGGCGCCGGGTGGTGAGGTTGACCACGGTCACCCCGTCCGTGTCGGCCATCACCTTGGGACGGCTGAGCAGCAGCAGCACTCCGAAGAAGATCAGGCCGGTGATGGCGAAGCTGGCCTTCTCCCCCGGGCTCAGGCTGTCCAGGAGCAGTCCGACCGCGGTGAGCGCGATGACGACGGCGGTACCGACGGTCAGCAGGACCGCCCGGGTCCTGGTCGGCCGGAAGGTGACGGGCAGGGCGGGCAGGGGCGCGGAGGACACGTGGCCGGTCTCTCGTGGGAGGCGGATGGGCTGGGGCGGCGGGGGCCGGGTCAGAGCCGGCAGGCGTGGATCCCGGTGGTCAGGATCGCCCGTGCCCCCAGGTCGTACAGCTCATCCATGATCCGCTGGGCGTCCTTGGACGGGACCATCGAACGGACCGCGACCCAGCCCTCGTGGTGCAGCGGGGAGACGGTGGGCGACTCCAGACCGGGGGTGAGCGCCACGGCGCGCTCGACGTGCTCGACCCGGATGTCGTAGTCCATCATCACGTAGCGCCGGGCCACCAGGACGCCCTGCATCCGGCGGAGGAACTGCTGCACCTTGGGGTCGTCGGTGGGGGCGCCGGTGCGGCGGATCACCACGGCCTCGGACTGCAGGATCGGCTCACCGATGATCTCCAGCCCGGCGTTGCGCAGGGTGGTGCCGGTCTCCACGACATCCGCGATGATCTCGGCGACGCCGAGCTGGATGGCGGTCTCGACGGCGCCGTCGAGGTGGACGACATCGGCGTCGACCCCGTGGTCGGCCAGGTGCTTGGTGACCAGTCCGGCGAAGGAGGTGGCCACGGTCTTCCCGCCGAACTCGCTCACGTCCTGGGCGGTGCCGGGGAGCGTGGCGTAGCGGAAGGTGGACCCGGCGAAGCCGAGCTGCATGATCTCCTCGGCCTTGGAGCCGGAGTCCAGCAGCAGATCACGGCCGGTGATACCGATGTCCAGCCGGCCGGAGCCGACGTAGACCGCGATGTCCCGGGGCCGCAGGAAGAAGAACTCCACGTCGTTGTCGGAGTCGACGAGCACCAGTTCCTTGCGGTCCTTGCGCTGCCGGTAGCCCGCCTCATGGAGCATCGCCGACGCAGGCTCGGACAGTGAACCCTTGTTGGGGACGGCGATGCGCAGCATGAGCGTTCTTTCCTTCGGTAGCGATCGGTGCGAGAGAGGTGTGACTCGGGACGCGGAGGGGTGACGGGGCGGGCGCGACGGCTCAGAGATGAGCGTAGACGTCATCGAGGGAGAGGCCCTTGGCGACCATCATCACCTGAAGGTGGTAGAGGAGCTGGGAGATCTCCTCGGCGGTCGCCGCGTCGCTCTCGTACTCGGCGGCCATCCACACCTCGGCGGCCTCCTCCACCACCTTCTTGCCGATGGCATGCACACCGGACTGGAGCAGTTCGGCGGTGCGGGAGGTGGCGGGATCGGCCGTGGCGGCCTTCTGCTGGAGCTCGGTGAAGAGCTCCTCGAACGTCTTGTTGGCCATGATGCCCGCCATCCTACTGGTGCGGGCCGACCCGGCTCAGCGCCAGGGTTCGGCGACCGAGCGCAGGGTGGTGGCGGTGGCGACAGCGGCGGTGACCGCCTCGTGGCCCTTGTCCTCGCTGGATCCGGCGATCCCGGCCCGGTCGAGCGCCTGCTCCTCGGTGTCGCAGGTCAGCACGCCGAAGCCGATGGGGACCCCGGTGTCCACGCTGACCTGGGTGAGGCCCTGGGTGACGCCCTGGCACACGTACTCGAAGTGCGGGGTGCCACCGCGGATGACCACGCCGAGGGCCACGATCGCGTCATAGCCGCGGCCCGCCAGGACCTTGGCGACCACCGGCAGCTCGAAGCTGCCGGGCACCCGCAGCACGGTGGGCTCGGAGATGCCGAGCTCGCCGAGGGCGCGCAGCGCGCCGTCGACCAGTCCGTCCATCACCTGCTCGTGCCACTGGGCGGCGATGACTGCCACGCGCAGGTCGCCGCAGTTCTTCACGGACAGTTCGGGGGCGCCCTTACCGCTCACGTCTCTCCTCGGTGCGTGTTGTGCCCGCGTACGGGTTCCGTACGGGTCGTGCTGATGGGGGTGGTGGGTCGTGGTGTTCGCCCGCGGCTACTGGTTGCCGCAGGCGGACACGGGTTCGGCGCGGTCGCCGTCCAGCCAGGGCAGGTCGTGCCCCATCCGGTCCCGCTTGGTCCGCAGGTACCGCAGGTTGTGCTCCCCGGCCTGGACCGGCATCGGCTCCCGGTCCAGGACCCGCAGACCGTGGCGGACCAGTGCCGTGGTCTTCTCGGGGTTGTTGGTCATCAGACGCAGCGAGCGCACACCGAGGTCGGTGAGCATCTCCGCGCCCGCGGCGTAGTCCCGGGCGTCGGCGGGCAGTCCCAGTTCCAGATTGGCGTCCAGGGTGTCCCGGCCCAGCTCCTGGAGCTGGTAGGCGCGCAGCTTGGACAGCAGTCCGATACCGCGTCCCTCGTGGCCGCGCAGATAGAGCACCACGCCGCGGCCCTCGGCGGCCACCCGCTCCAGCGAGGCGTGCAGCTGGGGGCCGCAGTCGCAGCGCAGCGAGTGGAAGACGTCGCCGGTGAGGCATTCGGAGTGGACGCGCACCAGCACATCCTCGCCGTCGCCGATCTCACCGCTGACGAGCGCGATGTGCTCGACGCCGTCGGCCGTCGAGCGGTAGCCGTACGCCTGGAAGTCCCCGAAGGCGGTGGGCAGCCGGGTCTGGGCCTCGCGCCGCACCCCGGGCTCCAGCGCCTTGCGGTGGGCGATCAGGTCCTCGATGGAGATGATCGCCAGATCGTGCTTGCGAGCGAAGGCGACCAGGTCCGGCAGGCGCAGCATGGTGCCGTCCTCGCCCGCGATCTCCACGATCGCGGCGGCCGGGCGCAGCCCCGCGAGCCGGGCCAGATCGACCCCGGCCTCGGTGTGGCCGTCCCGGGAGAGCACCCCGCCGGGACGGGCGCGCAGCGGGAAGATGTGGCCGGGGCGCGCGAAGTCGCCGGGGACGCTGTGCGGATCGGCCAGCAGCCGCAGGGTGGTGGCCCGGTCGGCGGCGGAGATACCGGTGCTGACGCCGTGCTCGGCGGTGGCGTCCACCGAGACGGTGAACGCGGTGCGCATGGACTCGGAGTTCTGCTCCACCATCTGGGGCAGCTCCAGCCGGTCCAGGTCGGCGCCCTCCAGGGTGGCGCAGATCAGCCCGCGGCACTCGGACATCATGAAGGCGACGATCTCGGGAGTGATCTTCTCGGCGGCGACGATGAGGTCGCCCTCGTTCTCCCGGTCCTCGTCGTCCACGACCACGACGGGGCGCCCCGCGGCGATCTCGGTGATGGCCCGCTCGACGGAGTCCAGCGCCAGTTCGTCGGGCCACTGCCCGCCGGTGCGGACGGCGCGCGGCGCGGGGGCCGGCTCCGGCTGCGGGTCGGCGTGCTGCGGCGCGGTCTGCGCGGATGCCTCGTTCATGGGGCTCCTTCCGGGAACGGGCGCGCTCGCGGTCTCGCGGTGGATCGTTCGGGGTCCGGCGTCCAGCCGGTCGACGGTGGTCATGAGACGGCCTCCTCGGCGGTTCCGGACGTGGAGCTGGGGGCGGCGGGGCCCTGGGCGCGGTCGCCGAGCATCCGCTCGACGTACTTGGCGACCACGTCCACCTCGAGGTTGACCGGGTCACCGGGCTGTTTGACGCCGAGGGTGGTGAGGGCGAGCGTCGTCGGGATCAGGCTCACGGTGAAGGAGTCGGGGTCCGCGTCGACGACGGTCAGGCTGATGCCGTCGACCGTGATCGAACCCTTCTCCACCACATAGCGGCCGAGTCCGGCGGGCAGCGAGATCCGGACGATCTCCCAGTGCTCGGAGGGCGTGCGCTCGACGATGGTGCCGGTGCCGTCGACGTGGCCCTGGACGAGGTGGCCGCCGAGCCGTCCGCCGAGCGCCATGGGGCGCTCCAGGTTGACGCGGGAGCCGACGGTGAGCGCGCCGAGGCTGGAGCGGTTCAGGGTCTCGGCCATCACATCGGCGCTGAACTCGCCGCCTCCGGGACCCTCCTGGCGGTCCACCACGGTGAGACAGACGCCGTTGACCGCGATGGAGTCGCCGTGCTTCGCACCGTCGGTGACGACGGGGCCGCGCACCAGGAAGCGGGAGGCGTCGCCGAGGTTCTCGACGGCGACGATCTCACCCAGTTCTTCGACAATTCCGGTGAACACTTCAGTTCTCCTCGGCGAGGGGGGCTGCGGGCACGGCGGTGACGCGCAGATCGGGTCCGAGCCGGGTGACATCGGCCGGTTCGAGGCGCAACGCCTGCGCGATGGTGGTGATTCCGGCGTCGGCGAGGGCGGCGGGGCCCGCACCGAGCAGCACGGGCGCCAGATAGCCGACGACCTTGTCGACGGCTCCGGCGGCCAGGAACGCCCCGGCCAGCGTGGGCCCGCCCTCCAGCAGGACAGAGCGCACCCCGCGGTCGTGCAGGGCGGCCAGCAGCGCGGGGATGTCGAGCCCGGGGGTGCCGGTGGCACGCGGCAGCCGTACGGTCGCCACGCCCGGCAGATGGCCGGTGTCGGCGTCCTCGGCGACGGCGACCAGCGTGGGCGCCGCGTCGTCCAGCACTCGGGCGCCGGGGGTGACGGTCGCACGGGTGTCGACCACGACGCGCAGCGGCTGGGCCGCCCCGTCCCGGTCGCGCACGGCCAGGTGGGGGTCGTCGGCGCGCAGGGTTCCGGAGCCGACGACCACGGCGTCCGCCTCGGCGCGCAGCCGGTGCACATCGGCCCGGGAGGCGGCGGAGGTGATCCAGCGGCTGGTGCCGTCCGCCGCGGCGCTGCGTCCGTCGAGGGTGGCGGCGTACTTCCACAGCACGAACGGGCGGCCGCGCCGCATCGAGGTCAGCCAGGCTTCGTTGACCGCCTCGGCCTCGTCGGCCAGGGGCCCGGCCGCGACGTCGATCCCGGCGGCGGCCAGGGTGGCGGCGCCGCCCCGGGCCTCGGCGGTGGGATCGGCGACGGCGTAGCGGACACGGGCGATCCCGGCGTCGATGAGCGCCTGGGCACAGGGTCCGGTGCGGCCGGTGTGGTTGCAGGGTTCGAGCGTGACCAGCGCGGTCCCGCCCCGGGCCCGTTCCCCCGCGGCGCGCAGGGCGTGGACCTCGGCGTGCGGCCCGCCGGCGCGCTGGTGCCAGCCCTCACCGGCGATGCGGCCCTGGGCGTCGAGGATGACGCAGCCGACGACGGGGTTGGGGCTGGTGTGGCCGAGGCCGTGGGCTGCGAGCGCCACGGCACGACGCATCGCGTCGGCTTCGGCTGCGGTGGCCACCGGGTCCTCCTGCCTCTTCGGGCACGGACTCCGGGGCTGTCGGAAACGACACGAACGAACGACGGCGCCGCCAGTACGCCGGGATCGCGGACGGGACCGCACAGGAACAGCGCGGACCGCCGACGGCGGCGCACCGGTGATGTCGCATTCGCCGCGCACTGCCTCCCATCCGGACTTTCACCGTCGGTCCAGGAATTTCACCTGGTCAACCGGCCGCTGGCGGCGGACGGGTCGCGGACTGTAACCGCCGGTTCGGATTTTCACCGACCCCGGAGTGCGCTGACGTCACTGGTACGCGCCCAGTGTGCCACGACGATCAGCGGACCTGGAGGCCCACCCCCTGTGGCCTCCCTCACGGGGCGGGCTCAGGGCCCGCGGGGACGGCGGTGCGGGAACGGGGTGCGGGGTGTCCGTCGGCCCGTACCCCGGCCGTGCGTTCGGCTCACGGCCCGACCACTCCGGAGGGAAGCCCGGCCGTCCGGGTGCGCTCCGCCGCCGAACCGCTGGTCCGCTGGTCCGCTAGTCCGCTCCGAACAGGTCGTTCTGGGCCGCGTCCGTCGCGGTGAGGACCGCGCCGCGCAGCACCCCGGTGCCGCCGACGGCCCCGGGGCGGATCTCGGTGCGCAGCGGGGACATCCGGGCGACCCGGGCCTCGACGCGATGGGCGAGGGCCGTACCCCCGGCGCGACCGGTCTCCCCGCCGAGGACCACACAGCCGGGGTCGAGCACCGCGCTCACCGCCGCGGCCCCCAGGGCGACCCGGGCCGCCAGGGCGTCCAGGAAGGGGGCGGCCCGCTCGCCCGCCGCGACCGCCTCGCGCAGCACCGCCTCCGCCGTCTCCGCGTCGTCCGCACCGCCCGCCGGGGCCGCGCACAGGCCGTGCTCCCGGGCGAGTTCACCGATGGCGCGGCTGCCCGCGAGGGCGTGGAAGCCACCGTCGCAGCCGGTCGCCGACGGCAGTCCCGCCGTCCCCGGGACCGGCAGGAAGCCGATCTCGCCGGTGCCACCGGAGGCACCGCGCCGCAGCACCCGGTCCAGTACCACGGCCGCGCCGACCCCGTGGCCCAGCCACAGCAGCACGAAGGTGTCACGGTCGCGCACCGCGCCGAGCCGCTGTTCGGCGACGGCGGCGAGGTTGACCTCGTTCTCCAGCAGCACCGGCGCCGCCAGGCCGCGGTGGAGCGCGGCGGCCAGTTCGCGGTGCCAGGAGGGCAGCCCGGCCGGGGAGTCCAGCTCACCGGTGGCCGGATCGACCAGGCCGGGCGCGCCGACGCCGATGTGGTGCAGCCGGTCCGCCCCGGCCCGCCGGGCGGTGCGCTCCACCAGGGCGACCGCGCCGGAGACGGTCCGCGCGGGGTCGGCGTTCGCGGCGACCGGCAGCGACGCCTCGGCCAGCGTCCGGCCGAGCAGGTCCGCGACGCAGACGGCGACGCTGTCGGTGCGGACGTCGACCCCGGCCACGTATGCGCTGTCCGCGACGATCCCGTAGACCCGGGCGTTGGGCCCGCGCCGCTCCGCCCCCGACTCCCCGACGACCGCGACCAGTCCGGCCGCTCGCAGCCGTTCCACCAGGTCCGCCACGGTGGGGCGGGAGAGACCGGTCAGCGTCTTGAGCTGACCTGCGGTCAGCGGCCCCTCGTCCTTGAGCAGATGCAGCGCGAAGCGGTCGTTGATGGCCCGCGCCGTAGCGGGAGATGCGGTGCGGCCCGGGGCGGGGCCACGCGTCGAGGTCATGCCGGAATCCTTCCAGACGGCCGTCCGGGGATATCGCCTATCTATCAGGCAGGCTCCCTGATAGTTTCCCCACCGATAGGCCGGACGAGGAAGGGCCGCACAGGGAAGGGCCGCGCTTCGGGGAGGGAGCGACAGCCATGAGCAGTACGACGGAATCCGGGGCGGTCCCACCGTCCCCCGTACGGCGGGCGCGGATCGCCGTGGCGGCGGTGTTCGCCGTACACGGCGCGGTCACCGGTAACTTCGCCACCCGGATCCCCTGGGTCCAGGAGCGGTTGGACCTGACCGCGGGCCAACTCGGCCTGGCGCTGGCCTTTCCCGCGATCGGGGCGTCCTTCGCGATGCCGCTGGCCGGGCGGATCAGTCACCGCTTCGGGGCCCGCGCGGCCCTGCGGGGGCTGCTGGCGCTGTGGTGTCTGTGGCTCGCGGTGCCCCCGCTCGTCCCCGGTCCGGTCTGGCTGTGCGGCGCGCTGTTCGTGTTCGGCGCCACCGCCGGGATGTCCGACGTCGCCATGAACGCCCTCGGCGTGGAGATCGAGACCCGGCTGGGCCGTCCCATCATGTCGGGGCTGCACGGGATGTGGAGCGCGGGCGCGCTCATCGGTTCGGCGGCGGGCACGGTCGCGGCCCACGCGGAGGCGGACGCCCGGCTCCATCTGGCCGTCGCCGCCGCGGCGCTGACGGTGCTGGGCGCCATGGCCTGTCACTGGGTGCTGGACCTGGACAGCGCGGCCGAGGAGCACCCGCCGCCCCGTTTCGCACTGCCGCCCCGGTCCGCGCTGATCATCGGCGCGGTGGGGTTCTGCGCGGTGTTCGCCGAGGGGGCGAGCCTCGACTGGTCGGCGGTCTATCTGCGGGACGTCATGGACTCCTCCCCCGGCGTCGCCGCCGCCTGCACCACCGCCTTCTCCTGCACCATGGCCGCGGCCCGGCTGGCGGGCGACGCGGTGGTCGGCCGGTTCGGCGCGGTGCGGACGGTACGGGTGGGCGGGGTGCTCGCCACGCTCGGCGGCCTCGGGGTGGTCACCGCGCCGAACGCGGGCCTGGCCATCGCGGGCTTCGGTCTCATCGGGCTGGGCATCGCGGTCGTGGTGCCGCTGGCGTTCGCGGCGGCGGGCCGCAGCGGTCCCGCCCCCAGCCAGGCCATCGCCGGCGTGGCCACGATCACCTACACCTCCGGGCTGATCGCCCCCGCGGCCATGGGTTCGATCGCCGACCTGACCTCGTTGACGGTGTCGTTCTGCCTGGTCACAGTGGGGGCACTGGGGCTGGTGGCGGGCGCGGGCGTACTCCGCGGCGCCTCCGGCGAACCGACCGCCGCGCCGGGCGCCCCGGTCCGCGAACCCGGCGCGTCCGAGCGCACGGCGTCCGGCTGAGCGCGACCGACGGCCCACCGGTTCGCGGCCCACGCCCCGCGACCCTTCGGTGACCGCCGAACCGTCGCGGGCGCACCATGGAGCCATGACACCCTCACCGCACCGGGGACCGCGGCTCGCGCGACTGGCCGGGCTGCTCGCCGATGAGACCCGTGCCGCCATGTGTCTGGCGCTGCTCGACGGACGGGCCTGGACCGCGGGGGAACTGGCGCGGTACGCCGGGGTGGCCGCCTCCACCGCCACCGGACATCTGCACAAGCTGATCGACGGCGGGCTGCTGACCGAGGAACGGCAGGGCAGACACCGCTATGTGCGGCTGGCCGGGCCGCAGGTGGCGCAGCTCATCGAGGATCTGTCCGCGCACGCCGCGCCACCGCCACCGCCGCGTACGCTGCGCGCCGCCGGCGCGAGCGGCGCGCTGGCGCGGGCACGGACCTGTTACGACCATCTGGCCGGGCGGCTGGGCACCGCGATCACCGACGCGATGCTGGAGCGCGGACTGCTCCAGGGCACGACGGGGTTCGCGCTGACCGACGCCGGGATGGACTGGTTCGCGGAGCTGGGCCTGAATCTGCCGGAGGCCGCCGCGCACGGACGGCGGCCGATGGCCCGCAGCTGTCTGGACTGGACCGAGCGGCGGCCGCATCTGGCCGGGGTGGCCGGCGCCGCGCTGTGCCGCCACGCGCTGGACACCGGCTGGTGCGTCCGCATCGGCAGCGGGCGCGCGCTGCGCGTCAGCCCGGAGGGTGAACGGGCCCTGCGCGACCTGCTGGGCGTCACCGCCGTGGTGTGAGGCGCACCGCCGCGACGGTTCGGCCGGGGCCGAACCGTCGCGGACCTACCGTCGGATCCATGAGCGCACACCCGGCCCCCGACGGCCACACCGCCTTCCACCGGCTCCACCACGCCGGACGGCCGCTGCTGCTGCCCAACGCCTGGGACCACGCCTCCGCGGCCGCCCTCGTCCGCCGCGGGTTCCCCGCGATCGGCACCACCAGCCTGGGGGTGGCCGTCGCGGCCGGGCTGCCGGACGCGACGGGCGCCACCCGCGCGGAGACGCTCGCCCTCGCCCGTGGACTAACCCGGCTGCCGGCGCTGGTGAGCGTGGACATCGAGGGCGGCTTCAGCGAGCGGCCCGAGGAGGTCGCCGCGCTGGCCGCCGCACTGGACGCGGCGGGGGTCGTGGGAGTGAACATCGAGGACGGGCGCCCGGACGGCACACTCACCCCGCTCGCACGGCAGTGCGCGGTGATCGAGGCGGTCAAGGAGCGGGTCCCCCGGCTGTTCGTGAACGCCCGCACCGACACCCACTGGCTCGCCGCCACCGGCGCCGCCGGCGCGCCCCGGCTGTCGGTCACCGCCGAGCGGCTGGAGCGCTACGTCCGGGCGGGGGCGGACGGCGTCTTCGTCCCCGCGCTCACCGACGAGCACCACATCGCCTCGCTCGCGGACGACCTCGGCGACACCCCGCTCAACATCCTTCTCTCCCCCGGCCACCACACCTATGAGCGGCTGGCGGAGCTGGGCGTACGACGGATCAGCTGCGGTTCACTGCTCTTCCGTGCCGCGCTGCACAGCGCCGTCGAACTGGCCTGGTCCCTCGCCCACCCCGGGAGCGATCCCACCCCGCTTCCCGGATACACGGAGACGGAGTCGCTGTCCGACGCCTTCAGGGCGGCGCGAACGTGAGAAGCGCATTTTCAGCCAACTAACATTGCTCCGATTCGCTCGCCGGCCTTCCGCGGAATCCCGCGCGGAAGCCCCTCGGCGACGAGTGCACTCTCAGCAGTCTCAGCAAGGAAGTGGAGCAGTTTCATGGGCCTCGGCGTGCGCTGGACCCTGCACGGCGACGGGCGCACCCCCGCCCCCGGAGCCGTCGTCAAGCCGGATGAGCGGCTGTCCTGGCCGAGAACGGCGGGTCTGGGCGCACAGCACGTGGTCGCGATGTTCGGGGCCAGCTTCGTCGCGCCGGTGCTGATGGGCCTCGATCCCAATCTCGCGATCATGATGTCCGGTGTCGCGACCATGCTGTTCCTGCTGGCGACCCGCGGCCGGGTGCCCAGCTATCTGGGGTGCAGTCTGTCGTTCGTCGGCGTGGCCGCGGTGATCAGGGCGCAGGGCGGCGGCAGCGCGGCCGTCACCGGCGCGATCCTGGTGGTGGGCGCGGCGCTGCTGCTGAGCGGACTCGCGGTACGGCGCTTCGGCGCCCGGATCATCCACACCGCGATGCCGCCGGTGGTCACCGGCGCGGTGGTGATGCTGATCGGGTTCAACCTGGCCCCGGTGACCGCCGGGACGTACTGGCCCGCGGACCAGTGGACGGCGCTGCTGACGATGCTGGTCACCGGTGCGGCCGTGGTCTGTCTGCGCGGGTTCTGGTCCCGTGTCGCGATCTTCCTGGGGCTGCTCTTCGGCTACGCGGTCTCCTGGCTCTTCGACCGGGTCTTCGGCAGGATCCACTCGATCGACGGCAGCGGGAAGATCACCGACCACTGGCGGCTGGACCTGTCGAAGGTGTCCTCGGCGGACTGGATCGGACTGCCGTCCCTGCACGCGCCCAGCTTCGAGTGGTCCGCGGTGCTGGTCGCCCTGCCGGTGGTCATCGCCCTGATCGCGGAGAACGCCGGACATGTGAAGGCCGTCGGCGAGATGATCGGCGATCCGCTGGACGACAAGCTCGGCACCGCGATCGCGGCGGACGGCGCGGCGACCGTGCTCTCCACGGCGGTCGGCGGCCCGGCCACCACCACCTACTCCGAGAACATCGGCGTGATGGCCGCCACCCGCGTCTACTCGACCGCCGCGTACTGGGCGGCGGCGTGCTTCGCGCTCCTGTTCGGACTCTGCCCCAAGTTCGGCGCGGTGGTCGCGGCCGTTCCCGGCGGGGTGCTGGGCGGGATCACCGTGATCCTCTACGGCATGATCGGGCTGCTCGGCGCTCAGATCTGGGTGCACAACAAGGTGGACCTGCGCAATCCGCTGAATCTGGTGCCGGTCGCCGCGGGTGTGGTCATCGGCGTCGGCGGGGTCAGTCTGAAGATCGGCGAGAACTTCGAGCTGAGCGGGATCGCCCTGGGCACCATCGTGGTCCTGGTCGGCTACCACGTGCTGCGCGCCCTGGCCCCGGCCCATCTGAAGCCGCAGCCGCCGCTGCTGGACGAGGGCACCAGCGGCTACGACGACCGGCGTCCGGAGTGACGGCCGGCAGACCGTGCGCGCGGACCCGTGACCGGGCGCCGACGCCCCGGGATTGACGGTCCGTTGGGCCGATCCGGGGAAGCCCGGCCGACCGGCGGGACGGGACGGCGCCGCCCTGCCACGCTTGCGTCCATGACGATGCCGACCGGCGCGCGGCCCGCACCGCCGCGCAGTGTGAGGAGCGTCGTGGCGCGGATGCGCGCGCTCGGCGCGGCGCTGCCGCCCGCGGACGGGGTGGCGGTCTTCAACCGGGTGTACCTCGCGGTCACCGAGGAGATCGGCCGGGGGCTCACGGCCGGGTACTTCCAGGACCCGGTCGCCACCGAGGAGTTGGACGCGCGCTTCGCCGGGCGCTATCTGGCCGCGGTGGACACGGTGGCGGCGGGACGCCGGCCGCCCGCCTGCTGGCGCCCGCTGTTCGAGCTGCGGTGCCATCCTCAGGTGCGTCCGGTGCAGTTCGCGCTCGCCGGGATCAATGCCCATATCGGCCATGACCTGGCGCTCGCGCTGGTGGACACCTGCCGGGCCCGGCACACCGAACCGGATGCGCTGGAGGGGGACTTCGACCGGGTCGGCGCCCTGCTCACCGGGATGGAGGAGCGGATCCGGGAGGATCTGATGCCCGGCCCGGATCTGCTGGACGT
The DNA here is from genome assembly GCF_056431485.1 of Streptomyces sp. NPDC045899. Classification (NCBI taxonomy): domain Bacteria; kingdom Bacillati; phylum Actinomycetota; class Actinomycetes; order Kitasatosporales; family Streptomycetaceae; genus Streptomyces; species Streptomyces sp. NPDC045899. The sequence continues at coordinate 53,303 of NZ_JBWKKP010000022.1, read as the reverse complement.
GGCCGATCCGCTGACCCATCTGGTGGGCTCCTGGAGCCTGGACAGGGCGCGGGACGCCGCGTGGGCGGCGTTCCGCGCCCTGTGGGGGCTGCGCGGACTCCCGGATCTCGCGGAGGACTTCACCGAGCGCGTCGACGCGAGTGTGGGCCTGGTCGGGCGCTTCCTGCTGACTCCCCTGCCGTCCTGGCCGGTCCAGTCCTCCGGCCGGCCTTCCGGTCAGTCCTCCGGCAGCTCCACCGGCGCGATCTCGTCATAACGGTCGCCCGGCCCCGGGTTGGTGGCGTCGGTGGCGCCGCCGAACTGGTGCATCACGCCCCACACCGCGTTGAGCGCGGTCTGTACGGCGCCCTCGGCCCATCCGGCCGTCCAGGAGATGTCATCGCCCGCGAGGAAGATGCCGCGCTGGTCCTCGGGCAGCCGGTCCTGCATGAAGTGGGTGAACAGCCGCCGCTGGTAGCGGTAGTGGCCGGGCAGGTTGGCCTTGAACGCGCCCATGAAGTAGGGCTCGTTCTCCCAGGAGACGGTGACCGGGCTGCCGATGATGTGCTTGCGGATGTCCACGTTCGGATAGATCTCCGACAGGGACTTGAGCATGACCTCCATCCGCTCGTTCGCCGACAGCGGCAGCCACTTGAGGCTGTCGTCGCACCAGGTGTACGAGAGGCAGATGACGGCGGGGCGGTCCGGGCCGTCGTCCAGCAGATAGGTGCCGCGGGTCATCCGGTCGGTGAGCGTCATGCTCATCGTGTCCCGGCCCGTCGGCTCCCCCTTGTCATCGACGGCCTGGTCCAGCCAGAACGGACGGTCGACGGGCACGAAGAGCTTGCTGGACTCCATGTAGTGGGTGCGCTCGATCGCCGTCCAGTGGTCGATCGGGAAGAGCGAGTCATCGCAGTCGATCTTGGAGAGCAGCATCCAGGACTGCGCGGTGAAGACGACGGCCTGGTACGAGCGGATGTCCCCGTCCGCGTCGGTGACCACGATGCGGTCGCCCGCGGCGCGGTGCAGCCGGGTCACGGCCGGACGCGGGTCACCGCCGTGCAGGGACGACAGCGAGGTGCCGTGCGGCCAGTGGACGATCTTCTCGGGCTCGCGCTCCCACAGCCGCAGCGGAAGCTGCTGGCTGCCGCCGACGATACCGCGGTGGTGGTCGTCGGCCTCGGTGTAGACGACGCGCAGGATCTCCAGGATGGAGTTGGGGAAGTCGGTGTCCCAGCCGCCGGTGCCGAAGCCGACCTGGCCGAATATCTCCCGGTGCCGGAAGGAGGTGAAGGCCGAGGAGTCGCAGAGGAAGCCGTAGAAGGTCTGGTTGTCCAGCTTCTCCACCAGCCGCGCCCAGATCTCCCGGATCCGCGGCACATCGCGCTCGCGGATGGCGCGGTTCATGTCGGAGAAGTCCGCGCCCTCCTCCAGACAGGCGTTCCACGCCTCCATGACCTCGCGGTAGACCTGCGGGAGGTCGTCGATGGTGCGGGCGTAGTGCGACTCGCCCTTGAGGTCGACCACGGTGGAGGGGGTGTCGGGCGCCAGCGGGTTGGGGAACGGCCGGGTCTCAAGACCCACCAGGTCGATGTAGTGCTGGAGCGCGGTGGAGGACGGCGGGAAGCGCATCGCGCCCATCTCGGCGGTCAGCGACGCGTCACAGCCGTCGAAGCCGACGGTGCGCAGCCGTCCGCCGATCCGGTCGGCCTCGTAGACGACCGGCTTCAGACCCATCTTCATCAGCTCGTACGCGGTGATGATGCCGGACAGACCGCCGCCGATGACCGCGATCTCGGCGCCGTGCTCGGTGGCCGGGATCTGGCCGAGACCCGCCGGGTGGGCCAGGAAGTCGTCGTACGCGTAGGGGAAGTCCGGCCCGAACATGGTGATGGGCGGGAGGGCGTCGGCCTGCTGCGGCTCGTGCTCGCCGGGCACGGCGTTGGGCATGGACGTCATCGGTACGGACTCCTTGCGGTCGTGCGGGTGCGCGTGGGGGGAGGGAGGGAAACAGGGCGTGGGGGCGGGCGGCGGGCGCCCGGGGCTCAGGTCAGCGACCCGTAGAGCCCGGGGCGGCGGTCGCGCAGATACGGGTTGGTGGTGCGCGAGGCGGCCAGCAGCTCGGGGTCGGCGTCGCCGATGACCAGCTCCTCGCCGTGACCGGCCCGGGTGCGGGTGGTGCCGTCGGGGCTCGCCAGACAGCTCATGCCCACGAAGTCGAACTCACCCTCGGGGCCGGTGCGGTTGACGTACGCGATGTACATCTGGCTCTCGAACGCCCGCACCGGGACCAGGGATTCGGCCACGAACTGGAAGGGGTGCATCTGCGCGGTGGGCACCACCAGCAGATCGGTTCCGGCCAGCGCATGGGCCCGGACATTCTCCGGGAACTCCACGTCGTAGCAGATCAGGATGCCGACGGTGAGCCCGCCCAGGGCGGCCTGGACGACGGGGGTGTCACCGGGCGTGAAGGCGTCGCGCTCGAAGCAGCCGAAGAGATGGGTCTTGCGGTAGTTGGCCAGCTCGGCGCCGTCCGGGCCGACCAGCCGAGCGGAGTTGTAGACGACCTCGGCGCGCATGCGGTCGCGCTCCGGGTAGCCGTAGAGGACCGCGAGGCCGTGTGCCGCGGCGATGGCGGCCACGGCCTGGCCGCCGGGCCCGTCGGCGGGCTCGGCCAGCTCCTGGATCCGGTCGCCGATGGCGTAGCCCGTGAGGAACATCTCCGGGGCGATCAGCAGCCCGGCCCCGTCGGCCGCGGCACGCCCGGCGGCCGCGTCGAGGGCCTTGAGGTTGCGGGCGGGGTCGCCGGGGTGACCGGAGCTCTGGAGCAGTGCGGTGCGCAGCGGCGGCATGGGCAGACCTTGGGGATCCGGGAGGGGGAGGAAGCGACACCAGAACGGTACGTGTGGCCGAGAACCATCGACAAGGCGCGACCGTTGCGCATCCGGCGTCGATTCATTACACGTTTCCGGCCCGCGGCAACGATTCGTTGCGCGCGGGCCGGTATCGCCTGGGGTTCCCCTCCGGATCAGGCCGGAGCGCCGGAGCTGAAGCGCCGCAGCAGCGGCGAGAGCACCAGCACCGACTTGGTGCGCTCCACGAACGGCTCCCCCGCGATGCGCTCCAGGACCCGTTCGAAGTGCCGCATATCGGAGGCGAAGACCTGGACGACGGCGTCCGCGTCGCCGGTGACGGTCGACGCGGACACCACCTCGGGATAGCGCGACAGGCCCCGTCGGATGTCCTCGGGAGAGGTGTTGTGGCGGCAGAAGAGCTCGATGAAGCCCTCCGTCTCCCACCCCAGCGCCGCCGGGTCGACCCGCACCGTGAAGCCGGTGATGGCCCCCTCGGTCCTCAGCCGGTCCACCCGGCGTTTGACGGCGGGGGCGGAGAGGCCGACGAGATCGCCGATATCGGCGTAACTGCGGCGGGCGTCTTCGGCGAGGGCGTGGACGATGCGTTCGTCGAGGTCGTTCAGTCGCACTGCGGGGGAATCACTTTTCTGCTGTGGCCAGTCGGGATCGGCGCATGCCGTATCCGAAGTACAGCACAAGGCCGACTGCCATCCAGACACCGAAGACCACCCAGGTCACAACTTCCAGACTGCCCATCATCCACAGGCAGAGCGCGAAGCCGATCACCGGGAAGAGCGGCGAGAGCGGCACCCGGAAGGTGCGCTCCATGGTGGGCCGGGTGCGGCGCAGCACGATCACCGCGATGTTGACGAGCGCGAAGGCGAACAGGGTGCCGATGCTGGTGGCGTCGGCGAGCTGGCCCAGCGGGATCGCGGCGGCCAGGACACCGCAGAACAGCGAGACGATCACGGTGTTGGCGCGCGGCACCCCGGTCGTGGGGTGGACGGTGGAGAACACCTTGGGCACCAGGCCGTCACGGGACATCGCGAACAGGATGCGGGTCTGGCCGTAGAGCACGGTCAGCACCACGGAGGCGATGGCCACGACCGCACCGGCGGCCAGCAGCACGGCCCAGAAGCTCTGACCGGTGACATCCTCCATGATCCCGGCGAGCGCGGCCTCGGAGCCGGAGAACTCCTTCCACGGCAGCGCACCCACGGCCACCGCCGCGACCAGGCAGTACAGGGCGGTGACGATGACCAGCGAGAGCATGATCGCGCGGGGCAGGTCACGCTGCGGGTTCTTGGCCTCCTCACCGGCGGTGGAGGCGGCGTCGAAGCCGATGTAGGAGAAGAACAGGGTGGCGCCCGCGGCGCTGACGCCCGCCATGCCCAGCGGCATGAAGGGGGTGTAGTTGCCCGCGCGGATACCGGTGAAGGCGACGGCGCAGAACAGGACCAGGGCCGCGATCTTCACCACGACCATGACGGTGTTGGCGCGGGCGCTCTCCTTGGCGCCGCCCAGCAGGAACGCCATGGACAGCAGCACCACCAGCAGCGCGGGCAGGTTGAAGATCCCGCCGTCGCCGGGCGGAGCGGACAGCGCGTCCGGGATGGTGATGCCGAGCGTGCCGTCGAGCAGCTCGTTGAGGTACTCGCCCCAGCCGACGGCGACCGCCGCCACCGAGACGCCGTACTCCAGGATCAGGCACCAGCCGCAGATCCAGGCGATCAGCTCGCCCATGGTGGCGTAGGCGTAGGAGTAGGAGGATCCGGAGACCGGGATGGTGCCCGCCAGCTCCGCGTAGGACAGCGCCGAGAACAGGGCGGTGAGCCCGGCTATGACGAACGACACGATGACCGCGGGCCCGGCGTCCGGGACGGCCTCGCCGAGCACCACGAAGATGCCGGTGCCCAGGGTGGCACCGATGCTGATCATGGTCAGCTGCCACATTCCGAGCGAACGCCGCAGCGATCCGCCCTCACCCTGTCCGCCTTCCGCGACCAGCCGCTCCACGGGCTTGCGCCGCATCAGCCGGGCGCCGAACCCGGCCGCCGGAGGCTCTGGCTCCGGGCGCGGGGTCGTGGGCGGGGCTGCGCCGTGCTCCAACACTTGGGTGGCTCCTTATTTCACTGCCGGTCAGGTGACGGCGACCGACGGCGGACATGCGGCTGCCCGAAGACAAACCCGCAGGTGGGAATCGCCGAGCAGTCGGTCCCCGCCACTCCACGTCAGCGCAAGACCCTATGAGCCGTCCGCCCACGGCCGTAATGCACCACTCTTGCGCATGGGTGGTTGATCGTTGCGCGCGGGGGCGTGCGGCGGGGAATCATTGCGGGCTACTGCAAGAGTGAGCGCGCGATTCACCCGAATGCCGCGATACTGCACCATTTTAGCGGTCGTTGGTGGGGACGTGACCACTGACAGTCTGCAACCACCCGAACACTCAGCGCTCCGCCCCGAACCGGTGTTCCGGGCCCGGGACCACGGAGGTGAGGACGACCGCTACCCGCTCGAGTACTGCGCGCGGGTGTGGGAGGACTTCCTCCGGGCGCTCAACCGGATCGAGGACGACTTCCTCCAGCGCTCCGGCTCCCCGGACCCGGGCGTCAAGGCATGACCTACACCGAGCCGAGGCCGGGCGGCTACGGGCCCCCACTCACCGGCCACCGAGCCGCCCCCGCCCATGGCGAGCGGTTCGACGCGGGCGTCGACTACGCGGGTGCCGACTACCCGGACTACCCGGGTGTCAACTACGTGGGCATCGAGTACGCGATGAATCCTTTCCCCCTCCCGGACCCCGAAACCATCGAGGGCCGCTGGGACCTGGAAGGGGATCTGGCACGACTGCTGCAGACGGCCGCCCCCGAGGAGCCGCCGCAACCGGCCGCACCACCGCACCCGGTCGCCCCGCCGCACCCCGCCCCACCCCTCCACGCACCCACCAACGCGCAGGTCCGCGGGGGCCGCGGCAAGCGTCGCCGGGTGCGCTTCCGGCTGCCGACGATGCCCTGGGTCCAGCTGACCAGCCTGCTGTTCGCGGCGGCCACCACGGTCATCGTCGCCATGCTCAGCGTGCTGGGCGGGATGATCTCCTATCCGCCCCTGCGCTATCTGGCCTCCCCCAGCACATCGGAGACCATGGCCGCGTGGTGGCCGCTGCTGGTCTACGGGCCGTGGCTGGTGGCCTCGCTGTCGGTGCTGCGGGCCGCGCTGCACCGGCGGGGCGCCGCGCACTCCTGGGCCGTGGTGGTGCTGTTCTCGGTCATCGCGGTGTTCCTGTGCGTCGCCCACGCCCCCAAGAACCCGGCCAGCATGGCGGTCGCGGGTCTGCCGCCGGTCGCCGCGCTGGTCTCGTTCCACCAGCTGGTCCGGCAGATCACGCTGACCAGCCCGCCGCGTCACGCGCTGCCCCGCACCCGCGGTGAACAGCGGATGCCGCGGTAACCCACCTGTCGAAGGGCACGACGGTGGCCCCCACTTCGCTCGGGTGAAGTGGGGGCCAGCGGCGTATTCCCGGGGGCTCGCCCCCGTGGTGACCGGGCGTCAGTCCCAGCTGGCGTGCAGCGGCTTGCCCTCGGTGTAGCCCGCGGCGCTCTGGACGCCGACCACGGCACGCTCGTGGAACTCCTCCAGCGACCCCGCGCCCGCGTAGGTGCACGAGCTGCGGACACCCGCGATGATCGAGTCGATCAGGTCCTCGACGCCCGGACGCGCCGGGTCCAGGAACATCCGCGAGGTGGAGATGCCCTCCTCGAACAGCCCCTTGCGGGCCCGGTCGTAGGCCGACTCCTCACTGGTGCGGTTGCGCACCGCGCGGGCGGAGGCCATGCCGAAGCTCTCCTTGTACGGCCGCCCGTCGGCGGCGTGCTGGAGGTCGCCCGGCGACTCGTAGGTGCCCGCGAACCAGGAGCCGACCATCACGTTGGAGGCTCCGGCGGCCAGTGCCATCGCCACGTCGCGCGGGTGGCGGATGCCCCCGTCGGCCCAGACGTGCTTGCCGAACTTCCGCGCCTCGGCCGCGCATTCGAGCACCGCGGAGAACTGCGGACGGCCCACTCCGGTCATCATCCGGGTGGTGCACATCGCGCCCGGTCCCACACCGACCTTGACGATGTCGGCACCGGCCTCGATGAGGTCGCGCACACCCTCGGCGGCGACCACGTTGCCCGCCGCCACCGGCACCCGCGGGCCGAGTCCGCGCACGGCCTTCAGGGCACTGATCATCGACTCCTGGTGGCCGTGGGCGGTGTCCACCACGAGGGTGTCCACGCCGGCGTCCAGCAGGGCCTTGGCGCGGCCCTCCACATCGCCGTTGACCCCCACGGCGGCGGCGATCCGCAGCTTGCCGCCCGCGTCCACGGCGGGCTGGTAGAGGGTCGCGCGCAGCGCGCCCTTGCGGGTCAGGATGCCGACCAGACGGCCGTCGGCGTCGACGGCGGGGGCCAGCTTGCGGTGGGCGGAGTCGAGGCGGGTGAACGCCTCGCGCGGGTCGATGTCCGCGTCCAGCACCAGCAGTTCGCGGGACATCACCTCGGAGAGCTGGGTGAAGCGGTCCACCCCGGTGAGGTCGGACTCGGTGACCACGCCCACCGGACGCCCGTCCTCGACCACCACACCCGCGCCGTGGGCGCGCTTGGGGAGCAGGGACAGCGCGTCGGCGACGGTCCCGGTGGGCGCCAGCACGATCGGGGTGTCCAGCACCAGGTGCCGGGACTTGACCCAGCGGACCACATCGGTGACCACGTCGATCGGGATGTCCTGCGGGATGACGACGAGCCCGCCGCGGCGCGCGACCGTCTCCGCCATCCGGCGGCCCGCGATCGCGGTCATGTTGGCGACGACGAGGGGGATGGTGGTGCCGGTGCCGTCCGGCGCGCTCAGATCCACCCCCTGCCGGGAACCGACCGCGGAGCGGCTCGGGACCATGAACACATCGTCGTAGGTCAGGTCGTACGGGGGCTTCTGATCATTCAGGAAACGCACGTGCTCAACTTCCCAGTCGTTCGGAATCAGCCCTCGACGCAGGAAGCCGAGGAAATCGCACGTACTTCATTCTCCCATGCCACCCCTGCCACGGGGGCCCGGACGATCATCCAGTCGTACCGGGCCCCGGTGGGCGGATCGTACGAGCCGGGGGGCTACGGACCGTCCGGATCGGCGCGGTCCAGCGCCGGACGCGGCCCGGGGCCGGTCTCCAGCAGCAGGTGGTCGGCGGCGGCGGTGTCCGTCACCAGGCTGGTGACGAGACCGGAGCGCAGCACCGCGCCGATCGCCGCGGCCTTGCGGCCGCCGCCCGCGATGGCCACCACCTCGGGGATCCGCCGCAGCCGGTCGGCCTCGACGGTGATGCAGCGCTCGCCGAGATCACGGCCGATCCGGCGGCCCTCGGTGTCGAAGAGGTGGGCCGACATCTCGGCGGCGGCCCCGAGCCCGGCGTAGTGGGCCCGCTCCTCCTCGCTGAGCATGTCGTAGACGGTCGAGATCCCGGCCTCCCACGAGCCGATGGAGACGGCCGCGACGGTGACCTTGTCGAAGTACTCGAAGGCCCGCGCGATGCCGGTCTGACCGCGCAGCGCGTCCGCGGTGGCGGTGTCGGGCAGCAGCATCGGCGCGTAGATGGGGTGGGCCTCGCCGCCGGAGACGGCCGCGGCCCGGCGGACCGCCTCCACCGAACCGCGCTCGGCGGTGCCCGCGTCGTACACCCCGGTGAGCTGGACGACGGTGCACGGCGGGAGCTGGTGCAGCGCGGCGGCCATATGGATCGTGGACCGCCCCCAGGCCAGCCCCAGTACGTCTCCCTCGGTGACCAGCTCACCCAGCAGATCGGCGGCGACCTCGCCCAGGTTCTCCGGGTCGGGGGTGTCCGCCTCGGCGTCCGCCGGGGACTCGACGACCACCGCGTGGCGCAGCCCGTAACGGGCGCGCAGCGCGTCGGAACGCTCCGCGTCGAGTTCGGCGGGAACCCGGATCTCGATGCGCACCAGGTCGCGCTCGAGCGCGGTCTCCAGCACGCGCGCGACCTTGAAGCGGCTGACCCCGAACTCCTCGGCGATCTGGATCTTGGACTTGCCCTCGAGGTAGAAGCGACGCGCCATGGCCGCCGCCTGCACCAGTTCGGCGGGTCCCATCCGCGTGGCTGAACGGCCCGTCGACACCGCGGTCTCCTCACTTGTCAATGTTCTGGACTCACCGTTCATCCTGTCAGAAACGGTGGAGTTGGTCCGGCCTTTACCCTTCAGTTCACCGCCCCGTAGTGGAGTGGCCGCACAGTCCGGTGGCGCCCGTCGTCTTCTCGGCCAGGGCGCGCAGCTCCTGGACGGCCTTCGCCGGGTCCTCGGCACCGTAGACCGCGGAACCCGCCACGAACACGTCGGCGCCCGCCTCCGCACAGCGCTCGATCGTCGAGGCGGAGACACCGCCGTCCACCTGGAGCCACAGCTCCAGACCGTGCTTGGCGATCAGCTCACGGGTGCGGCGGATCTTGGGGAGCATGATGTCGAGGAACGCCTGACCGCCGAAACCGGGCTCCACGGTCATCACCAGCAGCATGTCCAGCTCGGGCAGCAGGTCCTCGTAGGGCTCGATCGGGGTGGCGGGCCTGAGCGCCATCGACGCCCGCGCGCCCTTGGCCCGGATCTCCCGCGCCAGCCGCACCGGCGCGGCGGCGGCCTCCACGTGGAAGGTCACCGAACCGGCTCCGGCCTCGACGTACCCCGGGGCCCAGCGGTCCGGGTCCTCGATCATCAGATGGCAGTCCAGCGGGGTGTCCGTGGCCTTCGCCAGGGATTCGACCACCGGCACACCAAGGGTCAGATTGGGCACGAAGTGGTTGTCCATGACGTCGACATGGAGCCAGTCGGCGCCCTCGACCGCCTTCGCCTCGTCCGCGAGGCGGGAGAAGTCGGCGGACAGGATGCTGGGATTGATCTGCGCGGCCATGCCCCCAGCCTCCCATGACCGGCACCGGTCCAGGGAGCCGGGATGATCGCGGTTTCCCACTCCCTGGACATCCGCACGACACGCCCCTCCGCACGACATGCGAAATCGTGTCCATGCGAAAGCATGAACACATACGACACAACCCTTGGCTGTCGCCTGGGGGTCCTGTGAGTCGAGCGCACCCGACGTGCGCCGGAGACCAGGAACGACGCACCCCAGGGCGCAAACGCGACATGACAAGGGAAATGGACATACGACGATGACGCGACACCGAATACCCCGGCGCCCCCGCGCCGCACTGTCCGTGGCACTGGCCGCGGCCGTGCTCGTGCCCCCGGTGGCCGGGGCGGGGTCGGCGGCGGCCGCCGCGCCGCGGCCGGTCTGCACCTCGGACAAGGCGGGACTGGCCGGCAAGCTCTCCCGGGACATCGCCGCGGCACTGCGGGACAAGTCCGCCACCGCCGCGGTCAGCCTCCGTGACCACACCACGGGCACGGTCTGCACCCTGCGCGGGGACCAGAAGTTCGACTCCGCGAGCGTGGTGAAGGTGACCGTGCTGGCCACCCTGTTGTGGGACGCCGGCAAGGAGCACCGGCGGCTGACCGACCGGGAGGCCGGTCTGGCCACCAAAATGATCACCGAGTCGGACAACGAGTCCACCACCGCGCTGTGGAAGCAGCTGGGCCGCGGCAAGGTCAGCGCGTTCGTCCGGGCCGCCGGGATGAACCGCACCGTGCCCGGCGAGGACGGCTACTGGGGGCTCACCCGGATCACCGCCGACGACCAGGAGAAGCTGCTGGAGCTGGTGACCCACCACAACCGGCTGCTCGGTGACGCCTCCCGCGCCTACATCCTGAAGCTGATGGGCGAGGTCATCGCCGAGCAACGCTGGGGCACCCCGGCCGGGGCCCCGCAGGGCGTCCGGATCCAGCTGAAGAACGGCTGGCTGGAGCGGTCGACCCACGGCTGGCGGGTGCACAGCGTGGGGGCCTTCACCGGTGGCTCCCACGACTACACGATCACCGTGCTGACGCAGGACAACGCCACGATGGAGAGCGGGGTCGCGACCATCGAGGCGGTCTCCCGCGCGGTGCACCGGGACCTCAACCCCGGCGCCCGCGGCAGCATGCTCTACCTGCCGACCGAGAGCCCGCAGGAGACGCTTCCGGCGGTGCCGGGCGGGTGACCTCAGCCGGTGCGGCGCAGCAGGGCCAGATACATCGCGTCCGTACCGTGCAGATGCGGCCACAGCTGGATGTCGGGGCCCTCGCCGAGCGCGGGCACACCGGGCAGCAGCGGTCGGGCGTCGATCCATTCGGCCCCGGCCGCCGGGCCGCCCCGGCCCTTGAGGACGTCCTCGACCACGGCCCGGGTCTCGGCCGGATGCGGTGAGCAGGTGGCGTAGCCGACCACTCCGCCGATCCGCACCGCCGCGAGCGCCTCGCGCAGCAGTCCGCGCTGGAGCGGCGCGAATCCGGCCAGGTCCTCGGGGCTCCGCCGCCAGCGGGCCTCGGGGCGGCGGCGCAGCGCGCCGAGTCCGGTGCACGGGACGTCCACCAGGACCCGGTCGAAGGTGCCCGGTCGCCACGGCGGCCGGGTGCCGTCCGCGGCGATCACCTGGTACGGGCCGGGGTTGCCCGCCAGTGCCCGGCCGACCAGGCGGGCACGGTGCGGCTGCTTCTCGGCGGCGAGCAGGGCGGCGTCACGCCGCGCGGCCAGCGCGGCAAGCAGCGCGGCCTTGCCGCCGGGCCCGGCGCAGCCGTCCAGCCAGCGCCGGTCCTCCCCCTCCAGCGGGGCGTTGGCCAGGGCGAGGGCGACCAGCTGGCTGCCCTCGTCCTGGACCCCGGCGCGCCCCTCGCGCACGGCCTCCAGCGCCGCGGGCTCCCCGCCCTCGGTGAGCCGTACCGCGTACGGGGACCAGCGGCCCGGTGCGGCGGCCTCTTCGCCGACCGCGGCCAGCAGTTCGTCCGGGGTGGCGCGCCCCGGCCGGGCGACCAGGGTGACCTCGGGCCGCTCGTTGTCGGCCGCGAGCAGGTCCTCGATCCCCGCGCTGCCGCCACCGAGCGCGTCCCACAGCGCGGAGACGATCCAGCGCGGATGGGAGTGGACGACGGCGAGGTGGGCCTCGGGGTCCTCGTCGTACGGCGGGGCCACCCGCTCCAGCCAGCCGTCGAGGTCGTCGGAGGCGATCCGGCGCAGCACCGCGTTGACGAACTTGGCCCGTCCGTCGCCGAGCACCACCCGGGCGAGTTCGACACTGGCGGAGACCGCGGCGTGGGTGGGGATGCGGGTGCCCAGCAACTGGTGGGCGCCGAGGCTGAGGACGTCCAGCACCGGCGGGTCGACCTCGCGCAGCGGGCGGTCCACGCAGGCGGCGATGATCGCGTCGTAGGTGCCCTGGTGGCGCAGGGTGCCGTAGACCAGCTCGGTGGTGAGCGCGGCGTCCCGGGCGTCGAACTCCCCGTCCTCCCGCGCCTTGCGGAGCATCGGCGGGAGGACGAGGTTGGCGTACGCGTCCCGTTCGTCGACGGCCCGCAGCGCCTCGAAGGCGAGGATCCGCACGGGGTCCTTCTGCGGCCTGCGGTACGGCCGGCCGGGCTTGCCGCCCCGGCCGGGGTTTCCGGGCGCGGAACCGGCTGCGGGGGTACGGCGGGGGCGACGACGGGGCTGGTCGTTCACGGGAATGTGCTCCGGTGCGGGATGGGGCTGAAAGGGCCAGCCTACGCGGCCGGGGTGGGCGTGGTCCGCGCACCGTCGGGGGCCGTTCCCGGCTCCCCGCCCGGCCGTTCGAACTGGGTCCGGTACAGCTGGGCGTAGCGTCCCTCGGCGGCGAGCAGATCGGGGTGCGTACCGCGTTCCACGACCCGTCCGTCCTCGACGACGAGGATGAGGTCGGCGGCCCGCACGGTGGACAGCCGGTGGGCGATGACCACCGCGGTACGTCCCTCCAGCGCCTCGGCCAGCGCCTCCTGGACGGCCGCCTCGGAGGTGGAGTCCAGATGGGCGGTGGCCTCGTCCAGGATCACCACCCGGGGGCGGGCCAGCAGCAACCGGGCGATGGTCAGCCGCTGGCGCTCACCGCCGGAGAGCCGGTAGCCGCGCTCGCCGACGACGGTGTCCAGACCGTCCGGCAGGGACGCGATCAGCCCCTCCAGGCGGGCCCTGCGCAGGACGTCCCACAGCTCCTCGTCGGTGGCCCCGGGGCGGGCCAGCAGCAGATTGGCGCGGATGCTCTCGTGGAAGAGGTGGCCGTCCTGGGTGACCATGCCGAGCGTGCCGCGCAGGGACTCGGCGGTCAGGTCGCGGACGTCCACACCGGCCAGCCGCACCGCACCGCTGTCGGTGTCGTAGAGCCGGGGCAGCAGTTGGGCGATGGTCGACTTGCCCGCGCCGGAGGAGCCCACGAGGGCGACCATCTGCCCGGGTTCGGCGCGGAAGGACACCTCGTGCAGCACCTGGACACCGCCGCGGGTGTCGAGGGCGGCCACCTCCTCCAGGGAGGCGAGGGAGACCTTGTCGGCGGCCGGGTAGCCGAAGCCGACGCGGTCGAACTCCACCGACACCGGGCCCTCGGGGACCTTCCGGGCGTCCGGCTTCTCGCTGATCAGCGGCTTGAGGTCGAGCACTTCGAAGACCCGCTCGAAGCTGACGAGCGCGCTCATGACCTCCACCCGGGCCCCGGCCAGCGAGGTCAGCGGGGCGTAGAGCCGGGTGAGCAGCAGGGCGAGCGAGACGACGGAGCCGGGGTCCAGCCGTCCGTTCAGCGCGTAGTAGCCGCCGAGGCCGTAGACCAGGGCCAGGGCGAGCGCCGAGACCAGGGTGAGCGCGGTGACGAAGGAGACCTGGACCATCGCGGTGCGCACCCCGATGTCCCGCACCCGGCTCGCCCGCCGGGCGAACTCCGCCGACTCCTCGGCGGGCCGTCCGAAGAGCTTGACCAGCGTCGCGCCGGGGGCGGAGAACCGCTCGGTCATCTGGGTGCTCATTGCGGCGTTGTGGGCGGCCGCCTCGCGCCGCAGTCCGGCCAGCCTGCCGCCGACGCGGCGGGCGGGCAGCAGGAACAGCGGCAGGAGCAGCAGCGCCACCAGGGTGACCTGCCAGGAGATGCCGATCATCACCACCAGGGTGAGCAGCAGGGTCACCAGATTGCTCACCACTCCGGAGAGGGTGTCGCTGAACGCCCGCTGCGCGCCGATGACATCGTTGTTGAGCCTGCTGACCAGCGCGCCGGTACGGGTGCGGGTGAAGAAGGCCACCGGCATCCGCTGGACGTGGTCGAAGACCGCGGTGCGCAGATCGAGGATCAGCCCCTCGCCGATGGTCGAGGAGAGCCAGCGCGTCAGCAGTCCGAGGGCCGCCTCGGCCACCGCGATCACGGCGATGAGCCCGGCCAGTCCGAGGACGGTGCCCTGTCCCGAACGGTGGATGATCGCGTCCACCACCCGGCCCGCCAGCAGCGGCGTCGCCACCGCGAGCGCCGCCGTGACCGTGCTCAGCAGCAGGAACAGCCGCAGCGGACGGCTGTGGGGACGGGCGAACGCGCCGATCCGGCGCAGCGTCGCGCGGGAGAAGGGACGTCGGTCATCGCTGGCGTTCGAGGCGTGGTGCAGGGAATGCCAGGCGGTGACTTCCATGTCCATCGCGCACCTCCGGGGTCCGGGTGCCGCCCCCGTGAAACCGGCTGATCCGGAACCGGCGGCACATCAGGGACGGTAGAACCTCAACAAAGGTTGAAGTCAACAGTCTCCTATGCGAGGGGCAGCGCGTCGTGGCACGCCGGGCCGTCCCTTCACTTCAGCGCGCCCCGGTGGCGCCCGGCGCGTTCGCCGGAAGCGCCGCGCCCTACGACACCCCCAGCCGCTCCCCCTCGGCGATCCGCACCCCGCGCGCCCAGTCGGCCGCGGGCATCGGCTTCCTGCCCTGCGGGCGGACCCAGGTCAGCTCCACCGCATGGCTGCCGGTGCCCACGTAGACCGCCTTCTTGGTGACCGCCATGGCGCCCGGCTCCAGTTCGGTGCGGTCCGGCACCATCGCGGCGGACACCACCTTCAGCCGCTCACCGCGGAAGGTCGTCCACGCGCCGGGCGCCGGGGCGCATCCGCGCACCACCCGGTCCACCCGGAGCGCGGGCACGGACCAGTCGATCTCCGCGTCCTCCACATTGATCTTCGGGGCGAGGGAGATGCCCTCGGCGGGCTGCGGCACGGCGCGCAGGGTGTCGTCCTCGATGCCGTCCATCGTCGCCGCGAGCAGTCCGGCCCCGGCGAAGGCCAGCCGGGTCAGCAGATCGCCACTGGTGTCGGTGGCCCGGATGTCCTCGGTGACCACCCCGTACACCGGTCCGGAGTCCAGTCCCTCCTCGATCTGGAAGGTGGACGCCCCGGTCACCTCGTCACCCGCGAGCACCGCGTGCTGCACCGGCGCGGCACCGCGCCACGCGGGCAGCAGCGAGAAGTGCAGATTGACCCAGCCGTGCGCCGGGATCTCCAGCGCCGCCTTGGGCAGCAGCGCCCCGTACGCCACCACCGGGCAGCAGTCCGGCGCGATCCCGGCCAGCCGCGCCAGGAACTCCGGATCCCTCGGCTTGGCGGGCTTGAGCACCTCGATCCCCGCCTCCGCGGCCCGTTCCGCGACCGGGCTGGCCACCAGCCGGCGGCCGCGCCCGGCGGGGGCGTCGGGACGGGTCACCACGGCGACCACCTCGTGCCGGTCCGACGCCATCAGCGCGTCCAGGGCGGGCAGTGCGACCTCGGGGGTACCGGCGAAGACGAGCCTCATGGGTGGCGAACTACCTCTCACACAGCGGAAACGGCGACTCAGTCTATGGTCCGCCATCCCGGGGGGCGTACGGTCCGAGGCCCGCACGCCCCGGACCGTGACCGACGGGCGGGTGCCGCGTTGGTCAAGAGAGATTGACCGACACCGGGCCGCGCCAGCGGCCCGATGTGTCTCCCCCCATACCGTTCTCACCTCCGGACTCCCCCGACCCCGCATCCCCCTACTCCTCCCCCTTCCACCCCGGTTCGAGAGGCTTGTTCATGGCCGACCACGCAACCCACGACGCCCAGGCACGGGCCAGCCTGCACCTCCTGGTCCGGGATATCGAGCGGGTCCGCCGACAGGTGGACGCGCTGCGTACGCTCACCGCCCAGCTCGGCAACGTCTACCGCCCGCGGCGCGCCGGCCCGTCCGCCGGTTTCGTGGTCTACGGACGCGCCCCCGCCCCCACCGTGCGGCTGGCCCAGGAGCTGCGGGACAGCGTCGAGACGCTGGTCACGGCCGCGGTGGACTTCGACCGCTCGCTCGGATTCTCCTGGGACGCGGTGGGTTCCGCACTGGGCGTCACCAAGCAGGCTGTGCACCGGCGTTACGGCGCCCGCCGGGCCGCCGCGCAGCCCACGGGCGAGGGGGGTGAGGTCCCGGCGGCCCGCCCTGAAGGACCCGCCGCACTGCCCTCGCCCACCCTGCCGTCGGTGCCCGCGGCGCGCTCCGGTCCGCCGCAGCCCGCGCCGCTGCGTGACGAGCCCCGCCCGCTGCGCGAAGAGGCCCGCCCGAGCGCCTTCCCCAGCCCGCGCAACGGCTGACGCGCACGCCTCATCCGGCCCGCACGGCGGGCCCGGGCCCACGGGCCGCTCTCCCCGCGGATCGCCGACCCCCGCGGGCGGGACGGCCCGTCAGCCGATCTCCAGCGGATCCACCCGGACCGCCGGGTCCTTCTCCCCCCGGGCCAGGCGGCGCGCCTTCGCCTCCTTGAGGGCCGCGGCCAGCGCGCTGCCCTGACCGGGCCGGACCCGCACCAGCGACCGCTCCCACCGCTCGCCCGGCGGCGGATCACCGGGACGGCGCGGCCGCCCCGGCTCGCTCACCGGCAGCGGCACCGGACCGAGGGTCTCCGCCCCCTCCGGCAGCGATGCCGAGGCGATCAGCTCGGCCACCGCCTCCGCCGGACCGGACACCGCCGCCATCCGCGAGACCGGAGGAAAGCCCAGCTGGGCCCGCTCGGCCAGCTCCCGCGCCGCGTACCCGGCCGGATCCCAGCGCACCAGCGCCTGCACCGGACGCAGTGTCGGCTCGGCGATCACCACCACCGTGCCACCGCCGGTCGCGCCCCCGCCCTCACCGTGGCCGCGCACCAGGGAGGCCGCCCCCAGCCAGTGGCGCAGCGCGTCCTCGCCCGCCCGCAGATCGGGGCGGCCCAGCAGCGCCCAGCCGTCCAGCAGCAGCGCCGCCGCGTAGCCGCCCTCGGCGACCGGTTCGGCGCCCGGGGTGCTCACCACCAGCGCCGGACGGTCGGGCACCGTGGTCAGCACATGGTCCCGGCCGGAGGTACGGACCGGGACGGCCGGGAACGCCCGGCCCAGTTCCTCGGCGGTGCGCCGGGCCCCGACCACACTTGCCCGCAGCCGCGCGCCGCCGCAGGATGCGCAGTGCCAGCCGGTCTCCGGCCGTCCGCACCAGCCGCACACCAGCCGGTCCGCGTCCCGCGCCTCCAGCGGACCGGAGCAGTGACCACAGCGCGCGGGCTCCCGGCAGCGCTCACACGCCAGCCGGGGCACATAGCCCCGGCGCGGCACCTGCACCAGCACCGGACCACGGGTCAGCGCCTCGCGCACGGTCTGCCAGGCGAGCGTGGGCAGCCGGGCGGCGCGGGCCTCGGCGTCCCGGGCCACCTCACCCTCGTCGACCGTGCGGACCAGGGGCGCGGCGGCGCGGACCTGGTCGCGCCCGGCCTCCAGGGGCCGCGCCCAGCCGTTCTCCACCAGCTGGGCGGCCTCCACGGTGCGGCCGAGATCACCCAGCAGGAAACCGGTCCGCTCCTGGACCGCGCGCAGCAGCAGGACGTCCCGGGCGTGCGGCCGGGGCAGGTGGTCATCACTGTGGCTCTGGTCGCCGTCGTCCCAGATCCCCACCAGGCCCAGCTCCCGGACCGGCGCGAACATCGCGGCGCGGGTGCCCACCACGGCCCGTACCGCGCCCCGGGCGACCGCCAGCCAGCGGCGGTAGCGCTCCTCGGGCCCGAGTTCGGCGGTGAGCAGCACATGCCGCCCCGGGCCGCCGAGAGCGGCGGTCAGCGCCACGTCCACCCGGGCGGCCGTCTTTCCGTCCGGCACCACGATCAGGGCGCCGCGGCCGGAGGCGAGGGTGGCGGCCACGGCGGCGGCCCATTCGGCGGGCCAGTGCGGTCCGGGCAGCGCGGTCCACACCGCGCGCGGCAGGTCGCCGCGGGCGAGCGCCTCCAGGAATCCGGGTCCGGCCGGATAGCGCGCCCAGGTGCCGGCCGCGGGCGGCGGAGGGGGCGGCAGCCCCGGCGGGGACGGCTCGGCCTCGGCCCGCGCGCTGCGCCGGGGCACGGCGAGCTGGAGCACATCGGCCAGCGATCCGGCGTAGCGGTCGGCGACGGCCCGGCACAGCGCCAGCAGGCCGGGCCCGAGCACCGGCTCCGGGGAGACCACCTGGGCCAGGGCGGCCAGCGGACCGCGGTAGTCGGACTCGGCCACCCGCTCGATGATGTAGCCGTCGAGCAGTCCGCCGCCTTCCCGGCGCCCCTCGCGCACCCTGCCCGTCCCGGCCCCGAACCGCACCCGCACCCGCACTCCGGGCTGGGCCTCGGCGTCCATCTCGGCGGGGACGGCGTAGTCCCACAACTTGTCCAGGTGCACCGGGCCCTTGTCGACGAGGACCTTGGCCACCGGCAGCTCCGCCGCCAGCGCGGCCCCCCGCCAGGTGCGCGGCTTGGCCCGCGGCACCTTGGCGCCGCGCACGGTCTCCCGGATGAGCGCGAGCTGCTCCCCGCCGGGCGGCTGCGCCTCGGCGTCCCGCTTCGGCCCCTGGTTCTCGCTGCTCACAGCTCAAGTCTTAGCAGACGGCGCCGACACGGAGATCCTTCCGGGCCACGGGCCCGGGACCGGCGGCCCTTGGGACGCCGCAGGGCCCGGCCACCCCTTCCGGGGTGCCGGGCCCTGTACGGAACCGGAGGGCTTACAGCCCGGCGGCGGCGCGGAGCGCGTCCACGCGGTCGGTGCGCTCCCAGGTGAAGTCCGACAGCTCACGGCCGAAGTGGCCGTAGGCGGCGGTCTGGGCGTAGATCGGGCGCAGCAGGTCGAGATCGCGGATGATCGCGGCCGGGCGCAGGTCGAAGACCTCGGAGATGGCCTTCTCGATCTTCTCGGCGTCGATGGTGGCGGTACCGAAGGTCTCGACGAAGAGACCGACCGGCTCGGCCTTGCCGATGGCGTACGCGACCTGGACCTCGCAGCGCTGGGCGAGCCCGGCGGCGACCACGTTCTTGGCGACCCAGCGCATCGCGTAGGCGGCGGAGCGGTCGACCTTGGACGGGTCCTTGCCGGAGAAGGCGCCGCCACCGTGGCGGGACATCCCGCCGTAGGTGTCAATGATGATCTTGCGGCCGGTGAGACCGGCGTCACCCATCGGACCGCCGATCTCGAAGCGGCCGGTGGGGTTGACCAGCAGGCGGTAGCCCTCGGTGTCCAGCTTGATGCCGTCCTCGACCAGCTCGTTCAGCACGTGCTCGACGACGAACTCACGGATGTCCGGGGCGAGCAGCGAGTCCAGGTCGATGTCGGAGGCGTGCTGCGAGGAGACGACGACGGTGTCCAGCCGGACCGCCTTGTTGCCGTCGTACTCGATGGTGACCTGGGTCTTGCCGTCCGGGCGCAGGTAGGGGATGGTCCCGTTCTTGCGGACGTCGGACAGCCGGCGGGAGAGCCGGTGGGCCAGGTTGATCGGCAGCGGCATCAGCTCGGGGGTCTCGTCGCACGCGTAGCCGAACATCAGGCCCTGGTCACCCGCGCCCTGCTTGTCCAGCTCGTCCTCGTCGCCCTCGACCCGCAGCTCGTAGGCCGAGTCGACACCCTGGGCGATGTCGGGGGACTGTGAGCCGATCGACACCGAGACGCCGCAGGAGGCGCCGTCGAAGCCCTTCTTCGACGAGTCGTAACCGATCTCGAGGATCTTGCTGCGGACGAGGCTCGCGATCGGAGCGTACGCCTTGGTCGTCACCTCGCCGGCCACGTGGACCAGGCCGGTGGTGATCAGGGTCTCGACCGCGACCCGGGAGGTCGGGTCCTCCTTGAGGAGGGCGTCGAGGATGGTGTCGCTGATCTGGTCAGCGATCTTGTCAGGGTGACCCTCGGTCACGGACTCCGAGGTGAACAGGCGGCGGGACACATCGCTCCCTGGGGTTGCAGCGGCTGCTGGCTGATCATGGGCGGGACCGCTCGGGGGCTGCGCCCGGTGCGGTTCCTCGGCCAGTTTATCCGGCACGCGGGCCGGTCGGGCATCCCGTCCCACAGAACGGGCAGGCCGTGACCTGGAACATACCCCGACGAGGACGGAAAAACAGCCACGGCGGCCCGTCAGGAAGGTGTCA
This sequence comes from Streptomyces sp. NPDC045899, assembly GCF_056431485.1. Taxonomy (NCBI): domain Bacteria; kingdom Bacillati; phylum Actinomycetota; class Actinomycetes; order Kitasatosporales; family Streptomycetaceae; genus Streptomyces; species Streptomyces sp. NPDC045899. The sequence goes on along the minus strand of NZ_JBWKKP010000022.1, from coordinate 33,137 downwards.
TGGCCCGATCGGCCGTCCCCCGGCCGCGGGGCGCGCCGGTCAGCCCAGCCGGGCGGCCACAAGATCCCAGACGGTGTCGGCCAGGGCGTCCTTGGGGCCGTGCGGAACGGGGGTCTCGGTGCCGTCGGCCGCAAGCACAACGGCCTCATTGGTCTCGGAACCGAACGTCTTGTGCTCCCCCACCTCGTTCACCACGAGCAGATCGCAGCCCTTGCGCGCCAGCTTGGCGCGCCCGTTGGCCAGGACGTCATCGGTCTCGGCGGCGAAGCCCACGACGATCTGGCCGGGGCGGGCACGGTCCGCGGAGATCTCCGCGAGAATGTCCGGATTCCGCACCAGCGCGAGCGGCTCGGGCTCGGCGCCCTCCCGCTTCTTGATCTTGCCCTGGGCGTACTGGGCGGGCCGGAAGTCGGCGACCGCGGCGGCCATCACCACCGCGTCGGCGTCCGCGGCGGCCTTCAGGACCGCCTCCCTCAGCTGAGCGGCGGTGCCCGCGCGCACCACATCGGCCCCGGCCGGGTCGGGCAGCTCGCTGTTGACCGAGACCAGCGTCACCCGGGCCCCCCGGGCGACGGCGGCGCGGGCGAGGGCGTAGCCCTGGCGGCCGGTGGAGCGGTTGCCGAGGAAGCGCACCGGATCCAGCGGCTCACGGGTGCCGCCCGCGCTGACCACCACATGGCGTCCGGCGAGGTCCTGCTCCCCCGCACGCTCCCCGCGCTCCAGCACCCGGCGGCAGACCTCGAAGATCTGCTCGGGGTCGGGCAGCCGGCCCTTGCCGGTGTCCACACCGGTCAGCCGTCCGACGGCGGGCTCGATGACCAGCGCGCCGCGGCGGCGCAGGGTGGCCACGTTCTCCCGGGTGGCGGGGTGCTCCCACATCTCGGTGTGCATCGCGGGGGCGAAGACGACCGGACATCGCGCGGTGAGCAGGGTGTTGGTGAGCAGATCGTCGGCGAGGCCGTGGGCGGCCTTGGCGAGCAGGTCGGCGGTGGCGGGGGCGACCACGACGAGATCGGCGGACTGGCCGATGCGCACATGCGGGACCTCGTGGACGGACTCCCACACCTCGGTCTTCGCGGGCCGGCCGGACAGCGCCGACCAGGTGGCCTCGCCGACGAACTGCAGCGCCGAGGCGGTGGGCACCACCCGTACCTCGTGTCCGGACTCGGTGAGGCGCCGCAGCAGCTCACACGCCTTGTACGCGGCGATCCCGCCGCTGACGCCCAGCACGACCCTGGGCCTGTCCGCCGTGGTCATCGCTCGCCTCTCCCCGCCGTGTACGCCGTCGTACGTACCCACCCATGACACACCACGAGCCCGGCTTTCGGGACCCTCAGCCGTCGCTGGAGGCGCCCCGTGCCGGGCCGGTGATGAGCGATCTGAAACTACTGCGCCGGGCCCTCGATGGCCTCGGAGGTCAGCAGACCCGCGTTGATCTCGCGGAGCGCGATCGAGAGCGGCTTCTCGTGGACGTGGGTGTCCACCAGGGGGCCCACGTACTCGAGCAGGCCCTCGCCGAGCTGGGAGTAGTACGCGTTGATCTGCCGCGCACGCTTGGCCGCGTAGATCACGAGGCTGTACTTCGAGTCAGTGGCCTCGAGCAGCTCGTCGATCGGCGGGTTGATGATGCCCTCGGGCGCGGTGATGGAAGAGGACACGCTCTACCTTCCGAAAAGGGGGATAAAGATCTATAGAACCTTCATCAAGGCTAGCAGCTCACGCGCCACGTCCTCGACGGAGGTGTTGACCAGGGTCCGGTCGAACTCGGACTCCGCGGCCAGTTCGGTCCGGGCGGCCTCCAGCCGCCGCTCGATGACCTCCGGCGCCTCGGTGCCGCGGCCGGTGAGCCGGCGGACCAGCTCCTCCCAGCTGGGCGGGGCGAGGAAGACGAGCTGCGCCTCGGGCATGGACTCACGGACCTGGCGGGCGCCCTGGAGATCGATCTCCAGCAGCACCGGCTCACCCGCTTCGAGGCGGTCGAGCACGGCTTGCCGCGGGGTGCCGTAGCGGTTGCCCGCGAACTCGGCCCACTCCAGCAGCTCACCATTGGCGATGAGCTTGTCGAACTCCCCGTCGTCCACGAAGAAGTACTGGACGCCGTGCTGCTCGCCGGGGCGGGGCCTGCGGGTCGTGGCCGAGACCGAGAGCCAGACCTCGGGGTGTTCCTTGCGCATATGGGCGACGACCGTGCTCTTGCCGACCCCGGAGGGGCCGGAGAGCACGGTCAGTCGCGGACGTGCGGAGTGTGCTGCCATGGCAGCGATTATCCAGGTTCCCGGAGGTGCCTGGAAACGTCAGCCGGCGGCGCCGCCGAACTCACGCTCGAGCGATGCGATCTGGTTGGAGCCGAGACCCCGCACGCGGCGGCTCTCGGAGATGCCGAGGCGCTCCATGATCTGCTTGGCGCGGACCTTGCCGACGCCGGGCAGGGACTCCAGGAGAGCCGAGACCTTCATCTTGCCGATGACATCGTTCTCCTGGCCCTGCTTGATGACCTCGTGCAAGGAGGCGCCGGAGTGCTTGAGCCGATTCTTGACCTCGGCGCGCTCCCGGCGAGCCGCGGCGGCCTTTTCGAGCGCGGCTGCGCGCTGTTCAGGGGTAAGGGGCGGAAGAGCCACGCCTTCGTCACCTCGGATGTCGAACTGTCGGATATGGACCGGTGAGGAACCTAGTCGGCCCTCACCTGCGGAGCAACGCGCAACGCACGCGCACGTTCGCTCTCGTCGGAGACTAGCGGCCCATCCCGCTCCAGTCAGCGAGAACAGACGAAAAGTCCTGGTCAGACTCGCTCGACCGGTACATTTCCGGACAAAATAGCCTGGTTATTCGGCCACGGCGCGCACCTCATCGGCCATTCGGGCAGCCGCCTCGACCAGCGAGGCCGCGTCCGGGCCGTGCCGGAGCACCCCCCGGCTGACGCTCGGGACGACATTGCGGACCGCCGCGCCGAAGACCCCGGGAAGGTCGGCCGGGGTCGCTCCCTGCGCCCCGATGCCGGGGGCGAGCAGCGGTCCGTCGATCGTCAGCTCGGCGCCCGCCCGGGATGCCGCGGTGCCCAGCGTCGCGCCGACGACCGCGCCGAAGGAGCCGAGCCGCCCCGCGGCCGCCTCCGCGGCGTTCTCCGCCTTCAGGGACGCCAGCACCGAGGCGGCGACGGAGGTGCCGTCCGCGCGGACCGCGTGCTGCACCTCGGCGCCCTCCGGGTTGGAGGTCAGCGCCAGCGCGAACACCCCCGCCCCGCTCGCCCGGGCCGCGTCCAGCGCCGGGCGCAGCGAGCCGAAGCCGAGGTAGGGGCTGACGGTGACCGCGTCGGAGAACAGCGGGCTGCCCGGGTCCAGATAGGCGGCGGCGTACGCGCCCATGGTGGAGCCGATGTCACCGCGCTTGGCGTCCATGAGGACCAGCGCCCCGGCGGACCGGGCGTCGGCCACGGCCCGCTCCAGGACGGCGATCCCGCGCGAACCGAAGCGCTCGAAGAAGGCCGACTGCGGCTTGAGGACGGCGACCCGCCCGGCGAGGGCGTCCACCACGGTGCGGGTGAACCGCTCCAGGCCCGCCACATCGTCCCCCAGGCCCCATTCGGCGAGCAGGGAGGCGTGCGGGTCGATCCCGACGCACAGCGGGCCGCGGGCGTCCATGGCGGCGCGCAGCCGGGCGCCGAACGGGGCGGTGGTCATGCGGTCTCCTTGCGGGCCTCGGCACCGACGGCGTCGGCGAGGGTGGCGTAGGGGGAGGCGGCGAGCCGGTCGGCGAGGCCGCGGTGGATCTCCCGGCACCAGAACGGGCCCCGGTAGATGAACGCGCTGTAGCCCTGGACCAGCGTGGCCCCGGCCAGGATGCGCTCCCAGGCGTCGTCCGCGGTCTCGATCCCGCCGACGCCGACGAGGGTGATCCGGTCCCCCACGCGCGCGTACAGCCGCCGCAGCACCTGAAGGGAGCGGGCCTTCAGGGGCGCGCCGGACAGTCCGCCGGTCTCGCCGGTGAGCCCCGCGCCGGAGCGCAGCCCCAGACTCTCGCGGGCGATGGTGGTGTTGGTGGCGATGATGCCGTCCAGGCCGAGGTCGACGGCGAGGTCGGCGACCGCGTCCACGTCCTCGTCGGCCAGATCCGGGGCGATCTTGACCAGCAGCGGTACCCGGCGGCCGGTGACCGTGCGGTCGGCGGCCTCGCGGACGGCGGTGAGCAGCGGCCGCAGGTGGTCGACGGCCTGGAGGTTCCTCAGTCCGGGGGTATTGGGCGAGGAGACGTTGACGACGAGGTAGTCGGCGTGGGCGGCCAGCCGCTCGGTGGACGTCACATAGTCGCCGACGGCTTCCGCCTCGGGGACGACCTTGGTCTTGCCGATGTTGACGCCGACCGTCGTACCGAAGACGGGGCGGCGCTCGGCCAGCCGGGCGGCGACCGCGGCCGATCCGTCGTTGTTGAAGCCCATGCGGTTGATCAGGGCGCGGTCGGCGACCAGCCGGAAGAGCCGCTGCCTGGGGTTGCCGGGCTGCGGCTGGGCGGTCACGGTGCCGATCTCGACGTGGTCGAAGCCGAGCATGGCCATGCCGTCGATGGCGGCGGCGTTCTTGTCGAACCCGGCGGCCAGCCCGAACGGGCCGTGCATCCGCAGCCCCAGCGCCTCGGTGCGCAGCGCCTTGTGGCGGGGGGCCAGGACGGCGGCGGCGAAGGTCCGCAGTACGGGGATGCGGGCGGCGAGCCGGATCCAGCCGAAGGCCAGGTGGTGGGCCTTCTCGGGGTCCATGCGCCGGAAGACCAGGCGGAACAGGAGCTGGTACATGGTCTCTTTCTGGGAGGGGGTGAGGGCGAGGGACTCATGAGGAGGGCTCATGAAGAGGGGGACACCGGCCGGTGTCCCCCTCCCTCGCCTCACTCCTCGCGGGCCGCGGTCAGATGTTCCGCGTGTTCCTGGAGCGACCGGACACCGACCGTGCCCCGGCCCAGCGCCTCGATGCCCTGGACGGCGGCGGCCAGCGCCTGGACCGTGGTCAGGCAGGGGACGCCGCGGGCCACGGCGGCGGTGCGGATGTCATAGCCGTCGAGCCGGCCGCCGGTGCCGTAGGGGGTGTTGACGATCAGGTCGACCTGGCCGTCGTGGATCAGCTGGACGATGGTCTTCTCACCGTCCGGGCCCTCGCCCTCGCTCTGCTTGCGCACCACCGTGGCGTTGATGCCGTTGCGCTTGAGGACCTCCGCGGTGCCCGAGGTGGCCATGAGCTCGAAGCCGAGGCCGACCAGTTCACGGGCCGGGAAGATCAACGAGCGCTTGTCGCGGTTGGCCACCGAGACGAACGCGCGGCCCTTGGTGGGCAGCGCGCCGTACGCCCCGGCCTGCGACTTGGCGTAGGCCGAGCCGAAGACCGAGTCGATGCCCATGACCTCGCCGGTGGAGCGCATCTCCGGGCCGAGGATGGTGTCCACCCCGCGCCCCGAGGAGTCGCGGAACCGGCTCCAGGGCATCACGGCCTCCTTGACGGAGATCGGGGCGTCCATGGGCAGGGTGCCGCCGTCACCGGCCGCGGGGAGCAGCCCCTCGGTGCGCAGTTCGGCGATGGTCGCGCCCAGCGAGATCCGGGCGGCGGCCTTGGCCAGCGGTACCGCGGTGGCCTTGGAGGTGAAGGGCACGGTCCGGGAGGCGCGGGGGTTGGCCTCCAGCACGTACAGGATGTCCCCGGCCATCGCGAACTGGATGTTGATCAGACCGCGCACCCCGACCCCGCGGGCGATGGCCTCGGTGGAGGCCCGCAGCCGCTTGATGTCGAAGCCGCCGAGGGTGATCGGGGGCAGGGCGCACGCCGAGTCGCCGGAGTGGATACCGGCCTCCTCGATGTGCTCCATGACGCCGCCGAGGTAGAGCTCCTGACCGTCGTAGAGGGCGTCCACGTCGATCTCTATGGCGTCGTCGAGGAAGCGGTCGATGAGCACCGGGTGCTCGGAGATCAGACCCGCGTGCCGCTCCAGGTACGCGGCCAGCGAGGGCTCGTCGTAGACGATCTCCATGCCACGGCCGCCCAGCACGTAGGAGGGGCGGACCATGACCGGGTAGCCGATCTCGGCGGCGATGCCCTTGGCCTGGTCGAAGGAGAAGGCGGTGCCGTACTTGGGGGCGGGCAGCCCGGCCTCGGTGAGCACCCGGCCGAAGGCGCCGCGCTCCTCGGCGAGGTTGATCGCCTCGGGCGAGGTGCCCACGATCGGCACCCCGTTGTCCTTGAGCGCCTGGGCCAGGCCCAGCGGGGTCTGGCCGCCGAGCTGGACGACCACACCGGCGACCGGGCCCGCCTGCTGTTCGGCGTGCACGATCTCCAGGACGTCCTCCAGGGTGAGCGGCTCGAAGTAGAGCCGGTCGGAGGTGTCGTAGTCGGTGGAGACGGTCTCCGGGTTGCAGTTGACCATGACGGTCTCGTAGCCCGCGTCGTGCAGCGCGAAGGAGGCGTGGACACAGGAGTAGTCGAACTCGATGCCCTGGCCGATGCGGTTGGGGCCCGAACCGAGAATGATCACCGCGGGGGTCTCGCGCGGGGCGACCTCGGACTCCTCGTCGTAGGAGGAGTAGAAGTACGGCGTCCGCGCGGCGAACTCGGCGGCGCAGGTGTCGACGGTCTTGTAGACCGGCCGGACGCCGAGGGCGTGCCGCACCTCGCGGACGACGTCCTCGCGCAGCGAGCGGATCCCGGCGATCTGGGCGTCGGAGAAGCCGTGCCGCTTGGCCTCCGTCAGCAGCTCCGGGCCCAGCTTGTCGGCGGCGGCCAGCTCATCCGCGATCTCCTTGATCAGGAACAGCTGGTCCACGAACCACGGGTCGATCTTCGTGGCGTCGAAGACCTCCTGCGGGGTGGCCCCGGCGCGGATGGCCGCCATGACCGTGTTGATCCGGCCGTCGGTGGGGATGTCGGCCCGCTGGAGGAGTTCGAGCTTGTCGCCGGGATCACCGGTGAAGTCGAACTGGCTGCCCTTCTTCTCCAGCGAGCGGAGCGCCTTCTGCAGCGCCTCGGTGAAGTTGCGGCCGATGGCCATGGCCTCGCCGACCGACTTCATGGTGGTGGTCAGCCGGGCGTCGGCGGCCGGGAACTTCTCGAACGCGAACCGCGGCACCTTGACCACGACGTAGTCGAGCGTGGGCTCGAAGGACGCCGGGGTCTGCTCGGTGATGTCGTTGGGGATCTCGTCGAGGGTGTAGCCCACCGCGAGCCGGGCGGCGATCTTGGCGATCGGGAAACCGGTCGCCTTGGAGGCCAGCGCCGAGGAGCGGGAGACGCGCGGGTTCATCTCGATGACGATGACCCGGCCGTCCTCGGGGTTGACCGCGAACTGGATGTTGCAGCCGCCGGTGTCCACCCCGACCTCGCGGATCACGGCGATGCCGATGTCGCGCAGGACCTGGTACTCACGGTCGGTGAGGGTCATCGACGGGGCGACGGTGATGGAGTCACCGGTGTGCACGCCCATGGGGTCGAAGTTCTCGATGGAGCAGACGACCACGACGTTGTCGTGCTTGTCGCGCATCAGCTCCAGCTCGTACTCCTTCCAGCCGAGGATGGACTCCTCCAGGAGCACCTCGGTGGTCGGCGAGAGGGTCAGCCCCTGGCCGGCGATCCGGCGCAGTTCGTCCTCGTCGTGGGCGAAGCCGGAACCGGCGCCGCCCATGGTGAAGGAGGGGCGGACGACGACCGGGTAGCCGCCGAGCTCCTCGACACCGGCGAGGACGTCGTCCATGGAGTGGCAGATGACCGAGCGGGCGGACTCACCGTGGCCGATCTTGGCGTGGACCGCCCTGACGACCTCCTTGAACTGGTCGCGGTCCTCACCCTTGTGGATGGCCTCGACATTGGCGCCGATCAGCTCGACGCCGTACTCGGCGAGGGTGCCCGCTTCGTGCAGGGAGATCGCCGTGTTGAGCGCGGTCTGGCCGCCGAGGGTGGGCAGCAGCGCGTCGGGGCGCTCCTTGGCGATGATCTTCTCGACGTACTCGGGGGTGATCGGCTCGACGTAGGTGGCGTCGGCGATCTCCGGGTCGGTCATGATCGTGGCCGGGTTGGAGTTGACCAGGATGACCCGCAGCCCCTCGGCCTTGAGGACGCGGCACGCCTGGGTTCCGGAGTAGTCGAACTCGGCGGCCTGGCCGATGACGATCGGGCCGGAGCCGATGACCAGGACGGACTGGATGTCGGTGCGCTTAGGCACGCTGGCCCTCCATCAGGGTGACGAAGCGGTCGAACAGGTACGCGGCGTCGTGCGGACCTGCGGCGGCTTCGGGGTGGTACTGGACGCTGAAGGCCGGGCGGTCGAGCAGGCGGAGCCCCTCGACCACGTCGTCGTTCAGGCAGACGTGGGAGACCTCGGCCCGTCCGTAGGGGGTGTCGGAGGGCGCGTCGAGCGGGGCGTCGACGGCGAAGCCGTGGTTGTGGGCGGTGACCTCGACCTTGCCGGTGGAACGGTCCTGCACCGGCTGGTTGATCCCGCGGTGCCCGTACTTCAGCTTGTAGGTGCCGAAGCCGAGGGCCCGCCCGAGGATCTGGTTGCCGAAGCAGATGCCGAACAGCGGGGTGCCGCGCTCCAGCACTCCGCGCATCAGCGAGACCGGGTGGTCGGCGGTGGCCGGGTCGCCCGGTCCGTTGGAGAAGAACACCCCGTCGGGGTTGACGGCGTAGATGTCCTCCAGAGTGGCGGTCGCGGGCAGCACGTGCACCTCGATACCGCGCTCGGCCATCCGGTGCGGGGTCATGCCCTTGATGCCGAGGTCGATCGCGGCGACGGTGAACCGCTTGGTGCCGATCGCCGGGACGACGTAGGTCTCGTCGGTGGCGACCTCGCCGCTGAGGTCGGCGCCCTTCATCTGCGGGGCGGCCTGCACCTTGGCCAGCAGCGTGGCCTCGTCGGCGACCGCGTCACCGGAGAAGATGCCCACCCGCATGGCACCGCGCTCGCGCAGGTGGCGGGTGAGGGCGCGGGTGTCGATCCCGCTGATGCCGACGACGCCCTGTGCGGTCAGCTCCTCGTCCAGGGAGCGGCGGGAGCGCCAGTTGGAGGGCGTACGGGCGGGGTCGCGCACCACGTAGCCGGAGACCCAGATGCGCCGGGACTCGGGGTCCTCGTCGTTGACGCCGGTGTTCCCGATGTGGGGGGCGGTCATGACGACGACCTGGCGGTGGTAGGACGGGTCGGTCAGGGTCTCCTGGTAGCCGGTCATCCCCGTGGAGAACACCGCCTCGCCGAAGGTCTCCCCCACGGCCCCGTAGGCACGGCCACGGAAGGTGCGGCCGTCCTCCAGGACGAGTACGGCGGGGGTCCTGGCCCCCCGGGTGGAGGTCGTCATCGTGCGCCTTCCTGGTTGTGCTCGGTGTTCTTGACGGCCAGGGCCTCGACCCAGGCCCGGTGCTCTGCGGCGTGGTCGGAGCGGAAACCGGAGTCGATCGACCGGTCGCCGTGCCGCCAGGTGATGATCAGCAGCCCGCCCTCGGCGAGGACCTTGCCCGCGATGCCCTTGTCGAGCCGGGCGCCGAGGAGGCTCCCGGCCGGGATGAAGAAGTCCCGGGCCCCGGGGCGGACCACGCTCACCCCGGCGTCGGTGAGGGTCAGCTCGACGCGGCTGCGGCTGCCCAGGCCATGGGCCACGATCCGGTCCAGCCACTGCCCGGCGGTGGTGGAGCCGTGGTAGCGGCCGGTCATCTCAAGTCGCGGGTCGCCGGGCTCGGCGGGGGCCTCGGGCAGCTCCGGCAGATCGCCCTGGAGGGTGCCGCGCCACCGCCAGCCCTCGCGCATCAGCCAGTAGACGAGCGCGATGACCAGCAGCAGTCCGACGACCCAGCCGATCCGCGCGGCCCAGTCCGTCACGTCCTGCGACTTCTGGTCGGCGGCCAGGGCCGTGAGGCCCGCCGCCGGATTGCTCAGAGGTGTCACGCCAGCTTCCCGTCCACGACCGTCGCCCGGCCCCGCAGGAAGGTGTGCGTCACACGGCCCGGCAGTTCACGGCCCTCGTAGGGGGTGTTGCGGCTGCGGGAGGCGAAGCCCGCGGGGTTCACCACACCACGGTAAGCGGAGTCGAGCAGGGTGAGGTTGGCGGGCTCCCCGGCGGCGATGGGACGGCCGTGGCCGGTGAGGCGGCCGATGACCGACGGGCGGTGCGACATCCGGTCGGCGACCCCCGCCCAGTCCAGCAGCCCGGTGTCCACCATCGTGTGCTGGACCACCGACAGCGCGGTCTCCAGACCCACCATGCCCATGGCCGCCGCGCCCCACTCGCAGTCCTTGTCCTCGTGCGGGTGCGGGGCGTGGTCGGTGGCGACGCAGTCGATGGTGCCGTCGGCCAGGGCCTCGCGCAGCGCCATCACATCGGCCTCGGTGCGCAGCGGCGGGTTCACCTTGTAGACGGGGTTGTAGGACCGTACGAGCTCGTCGGTGAGGAGCAGGTGGTGCGGGGTGACCTCGGCGGTGACGTTCCAGCCCTTGGACTTGGCCCAGCGGACGATCTCGACCGAGCCCGCGGTGGACAGGTGGCAGATGTGCACCCGGGAGCCGACGTGCGCGGCGAGCAGCACATCGCGGGCGATGATCGACTCCTCGGCGACGGCGGGCCAGCCGCCGAGGCCGAGCTCCGCGGAGACGATGCCCTCGTTCATCTGGGCACCCTCGGTGAGCCGGGGCTCCTGGGCGTGCTGGGCGATCACTCCGTCGAACGCCTTCACGTACTCCAGGGCGCGGCGCATGATCACCGCGTCGTCGACGCACTTGCCGTCGTCGGAGAAGACGCGCACCCCGGCGGCGGAGTCGTGCATGGCACCCAGCTCGGCGAGCTTCTTGCCCTCCAGGCCGACGGTTACGGCGCCCACCGGCTGGACGTCGCAGTAGCCGGATTCCTTGCCGAGCCGCCAGACCTGCTCGACGACGCCCGCGGTGTCGGCGACCGGGAAGGTGTTGGCCATGGCGTGCACGGCGGTGAACCCGCCGACGGCGGCGGCCTTGGTGCCGGTCAGGACGGTCTCGGAGTCCTCGCGGCCGGGCTCGCGCAGATGGGTGTGGAGGTCGACGAGGCCGGGCAGCAGGATCTGTCCGGCGGCCTCGATCACGATGGCACCGGCGGGGGCGTCCAGCCCGGTGCCGACGGCGGCGATGCGCTCGCCCTCGATCAGCACGTCCTGCGGCTCGCCGCCGAGCACCTTCGCGCCGCGCAGCAGCGTCGTGTTCGTCTCGCTCATGGTTACTTGCTCTCCTCGGTGCGGGCGGCGGCGACGGCGGACTCGTTCCCGCCGAGCAGCAGATACAGGACGGCCATGCGGATGGAGACGCCGTTGGTGACCTGCTCCACGGCGGTGCAGCGGTCGGAGTCGGCGACCTCGGCGGTGATCTCCATCCCGCGGTTCATCGGGCCGGGGTGCATGACGATGGCGTGCTCGGGCATCCGGGCCATCCGGTCGCCGTCCAGGCCGTAGCGGCGCGCGTACTCCCGCTCGGTGGGGAAGAAGGCGGCGTTCATGCGCTCGCGCTGGACCCGCAGCATCATCACGGCGTCGGACTTGCCCACCACCGCGTCCAGGTCGTAGGAGACCTCACAGGGCCAGCTCTCGACCCCGAAGGGGACCAGGGTCGGCGGGGCCACGAGGGTGACCTCGGCGCCCAGGGTGGCCAGCAGGTGGACGTTGGAGCGGGCCACCCGGCTGTGCAGGATGTCGCCGACGATGGTGATCCGGCGGCCCGCGAGGTCCTGGCCGGTGCCGGAGGTCAGATGGCGGCGCATGGTGAAGGCGTCCAGCAGCGCCTGGGTGGGGTGCTCATGGGTGCCGTCACCCGCGTTGACGACCGAGCCGCCGATCCAGCCGGAGGTGGCCAGCCGGTGCGGGGCGCCCGAGGAGTGGTGGCGGATGACCACCGCGTCGGCGCCCATCGCCTCCAGGGTGAGCGCGGTGTCCTTCAGGGACTCGCCCTTGGAGACCGAGGAGCCCTTGGCGGAGAAGTTGATGACGTCGGCGGAGAGCCGCTTGGCGGCCGCCTCGAAGGAGATGCGGGTGCGGGTGGAGTCCTCGAAGAAGAGGTTGACGACGGTACGGCCGCGCAGCGTGGGCAGCTTCTTGATCGGCCGGTCGGCGAGCCGGGCCAGTTCCTCGGCGGTGTCCAGGATCAGGACGGCGTCATCGCGCGAGAGGTCGGCGGCCGAGATGAGGTGGCGCTTCATCCGGATGCTCCGTGGGTGAAGGAGGTGTGCGGGCGTACGGGCGGGCGTGCGCTGCCCGGTGGCGCGGGGCGGCACCGGGGCGTGACGACGGCCGGTCCCCGGGATCGCCGGGTGCCGGGCCGCCGCCTCGGCGGGCGCTACTGCCCGTCCGCGGGGGCGGTCTCGCGCAGGCCGAGGAGGACGCTGTCGCGGCCGTCCTCCTCGGTCAGCTGGACCTTGACCGTCTCCCGCAGCGACGTCGGGAGGTTCTTGCCGACGTAGTCGGCGCGGATCGGCAGTTCCCGGTGGCCCCGGTCGACCAGGACCGCCAGCTGGACCGCGCGGGGGCGCCCGATGTCACCCAGGGCGTCGAGCGCGGCGCGGATGGTGCGGCCGGAGAAGAGCACGTCGTCGACGAGGACCACCAGGCGTCCGTCGATGCCGTCGCCGGGGATCTCGGTGCGGGCGAGCGCGCGGGCCGGGCGCAGCCGCAGGTCGTCGCGGTACATGGTGATGTCGAGCGAGCCGACGGGGACCTCACCGGGCGCCCGGTCGGTGATCTCCTCCAGCCGGGCGGCCAGCCGCCGGGCGAGATGGACACCGCGGGTGGGGATTCCCAGGAGCATCACGTCATCGGCGCCCTTGGCGCGCTCGACGATCTCGTGGGCGATGCGGGTGAGGACTCGCGCGATGTCGGGTGCTTCCAGCACCGAGCGCGCGGGACTCGAGGTGTGTGCGTCCATACGAAACGGACCTCCTTCTCCGCCTCACGGGACGGACCTTAAAGGACGTCGGATTTGCGCCAATCACATTAGCAGGGACGAGGGAGTCACCCGTCATCACCCCTGGCGGGAGCCCCTCCGCCTCGTTCGGCTTGACGATCGAGATTACGCTGCGTAACCTCACAGTGAGTTACCAGTCTTCGTCCGGGGAGCTTTATGTCCAGCGAATACGCCAAACAGCTCGGGGCCAAGCTCCGCGCCATCCGCACCCAGCAGGGCCTCTCCCTCCACGGTGTCGAGGAGAAGTCCCAGGGCCGTTGGAAGGCCGTGGTGGTGGGATCGTATGAGCGCGGCGACCGCGCCGTGACCGTACAGCGTCTCGCCGAACTGGCCGACTTCTACGGCGTCCCGGTTCAGGAGCTGCTTCCGGGCACGAGCCCGGCCGGCGCCGCCGAGCCGCCGCCGAAGCTGGTACTGGACCTGGAGCGGCTGGCCCATGTGCCGGTCGAGAAGGCGGGCCCGCTTCAGCGGTACGCCGCGACGATCCAGAGCCAGCGCGGTGACTACAACGGCAAGGTGCTCTCGATCCGCCAGGACGATCTGCGCACCCTCGCCGTTATCTACGACCAGTCGCCCTCCGTGCTGACCGAGCAGCTGATCAGCTGGGGTGTGCTGGGCGCCGACGCCCGACGGGCCGTCCAGCACGAGGACGTCTGAGCCACCTCAGACGCCGTCGGACGCCTTGGGGCCGACTGACCCACCTCAAGCAGCAGAGAACAGCAGAAACGTGCCGCCGGGGGCGGTGGAGGCCCCTCTCAGGCCCTCCACCGCCCCCGGCGGTTTCGTATCGGTCACGTCGCCCGGGGGCGGCGTGTGCGGCGCCTCAGCGGCGGCAGTGCGTCACGCCGGGTGCTCGAGGTCGCGGCGCAGGCTCGGCTTCAGCTCCTTGAAGCGGCCCAGCAGACCGTTGACGAACGCCGGCGAGTCATCGGTGGAGAACTCCTTGGCGAGCTGCACCGCCTCGTCGATCACCACCGCGTCCGGGGTCTCGTCCTCCCACACCAGCTCATACGCGCCGAGCCGCAGGATGTTCCGGTCGACGACCGGCATCCGGTCCAGCGTCCAGCCCACCGCATAGGTGGCGATCAGCTCGTCGATCCGCGCGGTGTACTGCGCGTACCCCTCGACCAGCTGCATCGTGTACTCGCTGACCGGAGGCTGCCGGTCGTCGGTCCGGGCGTGCCGTATCCAGTCCGCGAGGACGGTCTGCACGGAGCTGCCACGCTGGTCGGCCTCGAAGAGAATCTGAAAGGCACGCTTACGGGCCTTGTTGCGGGCAGCCACGGTTAGTTGTTCACCCGACCGAGGTACTCACCGGAACGGGTGTCAACCTTGATCTTCTCACCGGTGGTGATGAACAGCGGCACACCGATCTCGTAGCCGGTCTCCAGCTTCGCCGGCTTGCTGCCACCGGTGGAGCGGTCGCCCTGGACGCCCGGCTCGGTGTACTCGATCACGAGCTCGACGGCCGCGGGCAGCTCGACGTAGAGCGGGTTGCCCTCGTACATCGCGACGACCGCCTCGAACCCTTCGAGCAGGTAGCGGGCGTTGTCACCGACCACCTCGGGGGTGATGTAGATCTGGTCGAACGTGTCCATGTCCATGAACACGAAGCTCTCGCCGTCCTTGTACGAGAACTGCATGCCACGCTTGTCGACATTGGCCGTCTCGACCTTCACGCCGGCGTTGAAGGTCTTGTCGACCACCTTGCCGGACAGCACGTTCTTGAGCTTGGTGCGCACGAAAGCAGGGCCCTTGCCGGGCTTGACGTGCTGGAACTCGACGACGGACCAGAGCTGGCCGCCTTCGAGCTTGAGCACCATGCCGTTCTTGAGGTCGTTCGTGGATGCCACGGTTGCGGGATCTCCTGGACTGCAGCTGATGGAGACCAGAAAGTTGCGACGCGCCGTTCGTCAGCCGGAGCCGAGGCTAGAGCGCGAGCAGCTCTTTGGTCGTGATGGTGAGTAGCTCGGGTCCGCCGTCCGCCTCGGGGCGGACGACGAGCGTGTCGTCGATCCGGACACCGCCCCGGCCCGGAAGGTGGACCCCCGGCTCGACGGTGACCGGCACACAAGCGTCCAGTTTACCCATGGCCGACGGCCCGAGCCGAGGGTCCTCGTCGATTTCCAGGCCCACACCGTGTCCGGTACGGGGTTCCAGCCCGTCTCCGTAGCCCGCCGCGTCCAGCACCTGGCGGGTCACCCGGTCCACGTCCCGGTAGGCCGTACCCGGCACCAGGGCCTCCCGTCCGGCCCGCTGAGCGGCGAAGACGAGGTCGTAGAGCTCGACCTGCCAGTCCGCGGGCGAGGGGCCGATGACGAACGTCCGTCCCACCTGACAGCGGTAGCCGCGGTAGTCCGCGCCCAGGCAGATGCTGAGGAAATCTCCCTCCTCGACCCGCCGGTCGGTGGGCAGGTGCCCGGCCCGTCCGGCGTTCGGCCCCGCGGCCACCACGGTGGGGAAGGCCGGTCCGTCCGCGCCGTGATCCACCAGCCGGCGCTCCAGCTCCAGCGCCAGATGACGCTCGGTCCGGCCCACCAGGATCGATTCCAGCAGTTCACCGAGGGCCTGGTCGGCCAGCTCCCCGGCGATCCGCAGCCGGGAGATCTCCTCGTCGTCCTTGATCAGCCGCAGCTGTTCCACCGCCCGGCCGAGATCGGCCAGCAGCAGCTTGGGGGCGGCGCAGCCGAGCGCCCGGTGCCGGGCGACGGTCAGGTCGTGCTCCTCCACCGCCAGTGACTCGGCACCGTCGGCCGCGGCCAGATCGGCGGCGGCCGCGGCCGGGTCACCGTCGCCTCCGGGCAGCATCAGCAGCCGCAGATCCTCCGGATGCGAGGGGTTCCCCACCCCCCAGCCCGGGGCCGCCGGGGTCTCGGCCGCCACCAGCACGTCCTGGGCCGGGCCGAGGAGCAGCACGGCTCCGGGCGGCGCGACACCGCACAGATAGCGCACATTGGCCGGCCGGGAGACCAGCGCGGCGCCGCTCCCGGCCGTGGCGCACTGATCGCGCAGACGGGCACGGCGAACGGCGTACACCTCGGACATGACCCCGAGCGTACGCAGGGTCGCGCCCCGCGGCCGGTCGAGCGGGGCCGTATGGGCGTCGCCCGCCGGAGCGCCGCGCGGGCTACCAGGTGGGCGGGCTCGCGATGGACCGGGCGACGACCTCGTCCAGCATCCGCGCGGTGGTCTCCACGTCATGGGTGGAGTTGTCGATGATCGGCAGCCCGGAGCCGTACCAGCCGGCCATCCGGCCGTGGATCCGGGCCACTTCGTCGTCGCTGAGGCGGCGGTTGCCGCTGCGCTCCGCGTTCCGCTCCAGCACGATCTCCAGACCGGGCAGCACCACCACGGGCAGCAGACCGGGGCCGACATGGCGCTTCCAGCCGCCGAGCCCGACGACCGGACGGTCCGGGAAGACCGCGTCGTCGAGGATGCAGGAGATGCCGTTGGCCAGGAAGTTACGGGCGGCGAAGCCGCAGGTGCGGCGGGCCAGCCGGTACTGCGCCTCGGAGTTCTCGTTCCACCCCGACTGCGGGTTGGCGAATCCGGAGCGGACCCATTCGCGGACGTCGTCCAGGCTGATGTGGGCGGTGGGCACCCGCCGGCGGTCGGCCCAGTGGCGGGCGACCGTCGTCTTGCCCGCTCCGGCCGGGCCGATCAGCAGCACCGCCACCGCGGTCTGCGAGGCGTCGGGCACCGGCTGGTCAGGCGAGGGATGCGGCAGCGGCACCGGACCGCCGGGGGGCAGCTGGACATGGCCGGTGACACCCCCGGTCTCGGCGGACGGCGGCGCCACGGAGGGGGCCGCCGCCTGCGGGACCGGCGGCGGTACCTGAGGGGGCGGGCCCTGGTGGACGGGGGGCTGCGGCGGCGGGACCTGGTGTGCGGGCGGGCCCGGGTGGGCGGGCGGCGGGGGCACGGGCGGAACGGGAGGGTTCGGGTGAGGGCCCGGGTGGTGGCCTGCGCCCTGGGCCCAGCCTCCGTCCCGCGGTCCGGGCCCCTGCCCCGGTCCGTGGGGCGGTGGCAGCGGAGCTCCCACTGCGTGCTGCATCCGGTGGCACTCCGTCTCGTACAGGCAAGTCCGGCAACTGTCGCGTAGCGAGGCGGCGGTGAGGCCGCTCCTACCGAACGGTACCTGGCCCGACGTCCGCTGTGTGAACGGCGGACGAACCTGTTGCGTGCCCGGTACACCGCGTCTGCCAGGCGATTCCTCTCCGGAAGCCCGTGGCCGCGGACTTCCGGAGCGGAAATCACCGGAGCCCGCGGCGGTACCGCGGGCTCCGGTGGCCATCTCCGTCGGCCAGGACGAGGGGAAGAGGGGATCCGGTCCGCCGGCCGGTGGTCCGCACCCGCCCGGCGGCCCGGCTCAGGCCGAGATCTCCCCGTACGCCGCGAGCAGGACGGCCGGGTCCGGGCCCTCCAGGACCGAGGGCTTGGCCAGCCCGTCGAGCACGATGAAGCGCAGCAGGTCACCGCGGGACTTCTTGTCGACCTTCATGGTCTCCAGCAGCCGGGGCCACTGGTCACCGCGGTAGGTCAGCGGCAGCCCCACGGACTCCAGCACGGCGCGGTGCCGGTCGGCGGTGGCGTCGTCCAACCGGCCCGCGAGACGGCCGAGTTCGGCCGCGAAGACCATGCCGACGGAGACCGCCGCACCGTGCCGCCAGTTGTAGCGCTCGTTCTTCTCGATGGCGTGCGCGAGGGTGTGCCCGTAGTTGAGGATCTCGCGCCGGCCGGACTCCTTGAGGTCACCGGAGACGACCTCGGCCTTGACCCGGATGGAGCGCTCGATCAGCTCGGCGGTGTGCGGACCGGTGGGGGTGCGGGCCGCGGCCGGGTCCCGCTCGATGAGCTCCAGGATCCCCGGGTCGGCGATGAAGCCCGCCTTGATGATCTCGGCCAGTCCGCTGACGAAGTCGTTGACGGGCAGCGAGTCCAGCGCGGCGAGGTCGCACAGCACCCCGGCCGGGGGGTGGAAGGCGCCGACGAGGTTCTTGCCCTCGGCCGTGTTGATCCCGGTCTTGCCGCCGACCGCGGCGTCCACCATGCCCAGCACGGTGGTCGGCACGGCGATCCAGCGCACTCCGCGCAGCCAGGTGGCGGCCACGAAGCCCGCGATGTCGGTGGTGGCGCCGCCGCCGACCCCGATGATCACGTCGGTGCGGGTGAAGCCGGTCTGGCCGAGTGCCTTCCAGCAGTAGGCGGCGACCTCGGCGGTCTTGGCCTCCTCCGCGTTCGGCAGCTGGATGGCGATGGACTCGTAACCCTGGTCGGCGAGGTCCTGGCGGACCGCCTCACCGGTCTCGGCCAGCGCCTCGGGGTGCAGGACGGCGACGCGCTTGGCCGGGGTGCCGATCAGCCCGGGGAGCTCCCCGAGCAGCTGCCGCCCGACCAGGACCTCGTACGGCTCGGTCCCCGCCGTACCGGCGACCTGGATGCGCGTGGGGGTGTCGGTGGTCATGCCTGCTTCAGCTCCAGTGCGTCCAGGACGGCGTCGGCGACGTCTTCGGGGGTGCGGCCCTCGGTCGCCACCACGGCACGGGCGACCTCGGTGTACAGGGGGCGGCGCTGTTCCATCAGCTCGCGCCAGCGCTGCCGGGGATTGACGGCGAGGAGCGGACGCGGGGCGTCCAGACCGGTGCGCCGCACGGCCTCGGCGACGCCCATCTCCAGGAAGACCACCGGGAGCCCGGACAGCAGGGCACGGGTGCCCTCGTCCATCACCGCGCCGCCGCCCAGGGCCAGCACACCGGTGTGCCCGGCGACCGCGGTGCGCACCGCCTGCCGCTCCAGTTCGCGGAAGTGCGGTTCGCCCTCGTCGATGAAGATCTCCGCGATCTCCTTGCCCGAGGCCGCGACGATATCGGCGTCGGTGTCACGGAAGGTGGTGCCCAGCCGGTCCGCGAGCACCCGTCCGACGGTCGTCTTGCCCACGCCCATCGGCCCGACCAGGACCACCGCGGGTCCGCCCGGCCCGCTCGGGGCGCTCACCGGATGGCCAGGTTCTCGAGGAAGCTCCGCACATTGCGGCGGGTCTCGGGGACCGAGTCGCCGCCGAACTTCTCCGCGACCGCGTCGGCGAGCACCAGCGCGACCATCGCCTCGGCGACGATCCCCGCCGCCGGGACGGCGCACACATCGGAGCGCTGGTGGTGGGCGGTGGTCGGCTCACCGGTGGTGACGTCGATGGTGGCCAGCGCGCGCGGCACGGTCGCGATCGGCTTCATCGCGGCGCGGACGCGCAGCAGCTCACCGGTGGTCAGCCCGCCCTCGGTGCCGCCGGAGCGGCCGGAGGCGCGCTTGATGCCGTCCTCGGACGGCAGGATCTCGTCATGCGCCTGGGAGCCGGGCACCCGGGCGAGGTCGAAACCGTCGCCGACCTCGACGCCCTTGATGGCCTGGATGCCCATGAGGGCCGCCGCCAGCCGGGCGTCCAGCCGCCGGTCCCAGTGCACATGGGAGCCGAGGCCCACCGGCACGCCGTAGGCCAGCACCTCCACGACACCGCCGAGGGTGTCGCCGTCCTTGTGGGCCTGGTCGATCTCGGCCACCATCGCCTTGCTCGCGCCGGAGTCCAGGCAGCGCACCGGATCGGCGTCCAGCTGCTCGACGTCGGACGGCCGGGGGTAGACACCGTAGGGGGCCTTGGCCGCGGCCAGCTCCACCACATGGGAGACGATCTCGATCCCGGCCGTCTCCTTGAGGTAGGAGCGGGCGACGGTGCCGAGGGCGACCCGGGCGGCGGTCTCCCGGGCGCTGGCGCGCTCCAGGATCGGCCGGGCCTCGTCGAAGCCGTACTTCTGCATTCCGGCTAGGTCGGCGTGGCCGGGGCGGGGGCGGGTGAGCGGCGCGTTACGGGCCAGTCCCGCGAGGATCTCCTCGTCCACCGGGTCGGCTGCCATGACCTGTTCCCACTTCGGCCACTCGGTGTTGCCGACCATGATGGCGACCGGTGAGCCGAGGGTCAGACCGTGGCGTACGCCGCCGAGGAAGGTGACCTCGTCCCGCTCGAACTTCATCCGGGCACCGCGGCCGTAGCCGAGCCGCCGCCGCGCCAGGGCGTCCGCCACCATCTCGGTGGTGATCGGTACACCGGCGGGCAGCCCCTCCAGCGTCGCCACGAGTGCGGGGCCGTGCGACTCCCCCGCGGTCAGCCAACGCAACCTGCTCAACGGTGCTCCCTCATGCTTCGCGCCTCGACGTCGTACGGCGCGGCCTGGGCACACCTCCCAGCGGTGGCTGGGGGCACCGGCCCCGGCCCGCCACCTACGATCCTCCCACGTCCACGAGGGCCACCGGGGCTCCGGTCCAGCTGGCGGACCCCATCGTCCCGGAATCAGCGGGTGGGCCGGGGCGTCAGCGGGTGGGCCGGGTGCATCAGCGGGTGGGCGGGGGCGTCAGCGGCCGCGCGCCGCCAGCGCGGCCTCGCCCGCCGCGCGCATCGCGGCCAGCGGCGCGGGTGCCCGGCCGGTCATCTGCTCGACCTGCAGAACCGCCTGGTGCACCAACAGGTCCAGACCCCCGACGACCGCGCCGCCGCGCGCCGACCAGGCCGCGGCCAGCGGGGTCGGCCAGGGATCGTAGAGCACGTCGAAGAGCGCGCCGGGCCGGTCCGGGACGGACCCGGCCAGCGCGTCGGTGGTACCCGCGGGGGTGGTGGCGATCACCAGCGGGGCGTCGAAGGCGGTGGCCGCGTCGGACCAGTCCGCCGTGCGCACCACCACACCCAGCCGCTCACCCCACTGCCGCATCTCGGCCGCCCGCGCCTGGCTGCGGACGTATGCGGTGACCTCGCCGTCGCAGATCAGGGCGAGCGCGGCGAGGGCGGAGGAGGCGGTGGCCCCGGCGCCCAGCACGGCGGCGCGCTCGACCCGCTCCACCCCGCGCTCGCGCAGGGCGGCCGCCATTCCCGGGATGTCGGTGTTGTCCCCGACGCGGTGGCCGTCGTCGGTGAAGACCACCGTGTTGACGGCCTCCACCGATGCCGCGGTCTCGCTGACCCGGTCCAGCAGCGGGATGACGGCGCGCTTGAGCGGCATGGTCAGCGAGAGCCCGGCCCAGGCGGGGCCGCCGTCCTCGCCGAGCCGCGCGAGGAAGCCGGGCAGTGCGGCCTCGTCCACCTCGAAGCGGTCGTAGACCCAGCCGCCCAGGCCGAGTTCGCGGTAGGCGGCCCGGTGCAGTACCGGTGACAGGGAGTGGGCGATGGGCGAACCGAGCACCGCGGCCCTGCGGTTTTCCGACATCTTTCCTCAGCCGTCGTTCTTGCGCTGCCGGTTGAACTTGTCGACCCACTTCTGGTGTTCGGCGTAGGTCTTGGAGAACTGGCTCGTCTCGCCGTCGAGCGAGATGAAGTAGTACCAGCCGTCGTCGGTCGGGTTCATCGCCGCCTTGAGCGCGTCCTGGCCCGGGTTGCCGATCGGACCGGGGGTCAGCCCGGCGTAGAAGTACGTGTTGTACGGATTGTTGTACTTCTTGATCTCTCTGATGGAGATATCGATCTTGCTCTGGTTCTTGATGTAGTTGTACGTGGAGTCGAACTCCAGCTTGCCGTTGGTCTCGGTGTTGCCCGGCTTCAGCCGGTTGTAGACGACCTCGGACATCTTGCGGAAGTCGCTGTGGGTGACGCCCTCCGCCTGGACCAGGCTGGCGACGGTGATCAGCTGGAGCGGCGACTTCAGGCCGAGTTCGTCGGCCTTGCCCTCCAGGTCCTGCTTGGCGTAGTTCTGCCGGGCCAGGGCGACCATCTTGCGCAGGACATCCTTGGGCTTGGCGTCCTCGCCGACGCTGTAGCGCGACGGGTAGAGGAATCCTTCCAGCGGATCCTTGATCTTGGCGTTGTCATCGGCCCAGGACGGCAGGCCCAGGTTCTTGGCCTCCTTCTTGGCGATGCCCGCGGTGGTGCCCGACTTCAGGCCGATCTTCTTGTCGATGGCCGCGTAGACCGTGGCGTTGCGCATGCCCTCGGTGACCATCAGGGCGTTCTGGCTCGTCGGGTCGGACATCATCTTGACCGCGGCGGCACCCGACATCTCCTTGTTCAGGGTGTAGGTGCCCGGTTGTATGACCTTGCCGCTGTCCTCCACCGCCTTCACAAAGGCCCGGCTGCTCTTCACCACGCCCTTGTTGGTGAGGATGTCGCCGATCGTGGCACCGCCGGAGCCCTCGGGGATCTCGACGGTGACCGAGCCGCTGCCCGCACCGGAGTAGTCCGGCGCCGGGCCGAACCGGCTCTGCCAGAAGTCATAGGCGAAGTAACCGCCACCCCCGACCACGCCCACCAGGGCGACGGTGACGAACAGGCAGGCGACGCCACTGCGGCGTTTGGCAGGTTTGCCCGATCCGCCCTTCTTGCCGCGGCGTTCACCGGTCGCGGCGCCGTCATCGGCGTCGTCGTCCCCGTCATCGTCCGACGGGATCCGGCCACGGCTGCCCTTGCCGTCCTGGAAGAAGGGGTGGTCCTCCTCCGGGCGCCCGCGCCGACGGGTCTCCTCGGCGGCCGGATCCGGCGCGGCCGGATCCTGGGGCACCTGCGGCATCTCCTGCGTCTGCGGCGCCTCCTGCACCCGCGGCATGGCCTGTGTCTGCGGCGCGGACTGCGGGACCTGCTGCTGAACCTGGTGCTGGGCCTGCTGCGGAACCTGCTGCTGGTAGCCGTCCTGGCCGTAGTAGCCGCCGGGGGCGGGGGCGCCCTGGCCGGCGCCGTACGGGTCGGCGGGCCGGGCGTAGGGATCGTGCGGATCGAGACCGCCGCCGTAGCCGCCGTCCCAGCCGCCGCCCGCGTAGTTCTGCGGCATCTGCTGCGGATGGCCGCCGTTCTGCCCGTTCCACTGCGGCTGCTGCGGCTGCTGCTGGTACTGCTGGGGGTCCTGCGGATGGCCGTGGGGGTCACGCTGGTGTCCGTACGGATCCTGTCCGTAGGGGTCCTGGCCGTAGCCGTCCGGTGCGTGCGCGCCCTGCCCGTACGGGTCCTGGGCGTACGGGTCCTGGCCGTAAGCGGCCTGCTGGGGATCGTGACCGGTAACCGCCTGGTGTCCCCATCCCTGGTCCCCGTACAACGGGTCCTCGGGATGCCACGGTTGGGAGCCGGGTCCCCGGCCGTACTCAGTCATCGAACCCCTAGCGACGGTGGTGGCGGCCGCGGTCGGTGCTCGGGTTCGCGGCTGCCATGTCGCGCGGAACGTTACCGTATCGCGATCAGATGACCACTTCGACGGCCTCTCCCGGCGGCCGTCCCGAGGTACGCTCCGCCTCCAGCGCGCTCTGCAGGATCACCACGGCGGCTGCCTGGTCAACCACCGAACGGCCCTTCTTGGACGTCACGCCGGAAGCGCGCAGCCCCTGGGCCGCTGTGACAGTGGTCATACGCTCGTCGACCAGCCGCACCGAGACCGGTTGCACCCGCCGCGCCAACTCCCGCGCGAAGGTCCGTACCTTGGCCGCGGCCGGCCCCTCGCGTCCGCTGAGCGAACGCGGCAGGCCGACCACCACCTCCAGGGGCTCGTACTCCCCGACGATCGCCGCCAGCCGCTTGTGGGCGGCCGGGATGTCACGTCCCGGCACCGTCTCCACGGGGGTGGCGAGGATCCCGTCGGGGTCGCACGAGGCGACCCCGATGCGGGCGTCCCCGACGTCGATGGCGATGCGCCTGCCGCGTCGCACGGCGGTCAGGCCGATTCCGCGACGAGCCGCTCGACGGCCTCGATGGCCTCGGCGACGGCGCCCGGGTTCTGGCCGCCGCCCTGGGCGACGTCCGGCTTGCCGCCGCCTCCGCCGCCGAGCGTCTTGGCGGCGGTGCGGACCAGGTCACCGGCCTTGAGCCCGCGCTCACGGGCGGCCTCGTTGGTGGCGATGACGGTCAGCGGACGGTCGTTCGCCACCGTGAACAGGGCGGTGACGACCGGGCGGTCACCCGGGATGCGCCCGCGGACGTCCAGCACCAGCTTGCGCAGGTCGTCGGCGGAGGTGCCGTCCGGCACCTTGGCGGCGACCAGGGCCACGCCCCGGACGTCCTTGGCGCCCGCGGCGAGACCGGCGGCGGCCTGGAGCACCTTCTCGGCGCGGAACCGCTCGATCTCCTTCTCCGCCTCCTTGAGCTTGGTGAGCATGCCGGAGATCTTCTCCGGGAGCTCCTCCGGGCGGCCCTTGACCAGTTCGGTCAGCCGGGAGACGACCGTGTGCTCACGGGCGAGGAAGTTGTAGGCGTCCACGCCCACCAGGGCCTCGACACGGCGCACCCCGGAGCCGATGGAGGACTCGCCGAGCAGCTTCACCAGACCCAGCTGGGCGGTGTTGTGCACATGCGTACCGCCGCACAGCTCCTTGGAGAAGTCGCCGATGGTCACCACGCGCACCCGGTCGCCGTACTTCTCGCCGAACTCGGCGATGGCGCCCTGCTTCTTGGCGTCGTCCATGCTCATCACCTCGGCGGTGACGTCGAGCTCCCGGGAGAGGACCTCGTTGATCTTCTGCTCGACATCGGTGAGCACGGTGCCGGGTACGGCGGCCGGGGAGCCGAAGTCGAAGCGGAAGCGGCCCGGCGAGTTCTCCGAACCGGCCTGGGCGGCGGTCGGGCCGAGGGCGTCGCGCAGCGCCTGGTGGGTCAGGTGGGTGGCGCTGTGGGCACGGGCGATGGCACGGCGCCGGGTGACGTCGATCTGGGCGTGGGCACCGGAGCCGACCGTCACCTCACCGACCTGGACGACGCCCTTGTGCACGCTGACACCGGGCACCGGCTGCTGGACGTCACGGACCTCGACGACGGCGCCGGAGTCCAGCCGGATCCTGCCGGTGTCGGCGAGCTGGCCACCGCCCTCGGCGTAGAACGGGGTGCGGTCCAGGACGACCTCGACCTCGTCGCCCTCGCCGGCGGCGGGTGAGGACACCCCGTCGACCAGCAGTCCGACGACCGTGGACTCGCCCTCGGTGGCGGTGTAGCCGGTGAAGACGGTGGAGCCGGAGGTGTCGGCCACCTCACGGTAGGCGGACATATCGGCATGACCGGTCTTCTTGGCCTTGGCGTCGGCCTTGGCGCGCTCCCGCTGCTCCTTCATCAGACGGCGGAAGCCGTCCTCGTCCACGCTCAGGCCCTGTTCGGCGGCCATCTCGAGGGTGAGGTCGATCGGGAAGCCCCAGGTGTCGTGGAGCAGGAACGCCTTGTCGCCGGCGAGCACACGGCCACCGGCGGCCTTGGTGTCGCTGACGGCGGTGTCCAGGATGTTGGTGCCGGCCTTCAGCGTCTTGAGGAAGGCGGCCTCCTCGGCGAGGGCGACGGTCTCGATGCGCTTGCGGTCGGTGAGCAGCTCCGGGTACTGCTGGCCCATCGTCTTCAGGACGACGTCGACCAGCTCACCGACGACCGGGCCGGTGGCACCGAGGATGCGCATGTTGCGGATGGCGCGGCGCATGATGCGGCGCAGCACATAGCCGCGGCCCTCGTTGCCGGGGGTGACGCCGTCGCCGATGAGCATCACGGAGGTGCGCATGTGGTCGGCGACCACGCGCAGCGCGACATCGCTGTCCTGGGCGGCGCCGTAGGCGACCCCGGTCAGCTCGGTGGCCTTGTCCATGACCACGCGCAGGGTGTCGGTCTCGTACATGTTGTGCACGCCCTGGAGGATCATGGCGAGCCGCTCGAGGCCGAGACCGGTGTCGATGTTCTTGGAGGGGAGCTCACCGAGGATCGGGAAGTTCTCCTTGCCCTCGCCCGCACCGCGCTCGTACTGCATGAAGACCAGGTTCCAGATCTCCACGTAGCGCTCGTCGTTGACGGCCGGGCCGCCCTCCTCGCCGAACTCCGGGCCACGGTCGTAGTTGATCTCGGAGCAGGGACCGCAGGGGCCGGGGACGCCCATGGACCAGTAGTTGGGGCCCATGCCCAGGCGCTGGATACGCTCGGCGGGGACGCCGATGACATCACGCCAGATGCGCTCGGCCTCGTCGTCCTGCTCGTAGACGGTGATCCACAGCCGGTCGGCCTCCAGGCCGTAGCCGCCGTCCTCGACGGAGGAGGTCAGCAGCTCCCAGGCGTAGCGGATGGCCCCTTCCTTGAAGTAGTCGCCGAAGGAGAAGTTGCCGCACATCTGGAAGAAGGTGCCGTGCCGGGTGGTCTTGCCGACCTCTTCGATGTCCGGGGTGCGGACGCACTTCTGCACGCTGACGGCCCGGTCGAAGGGCGGCTTGACCTCGCCGAGGAAGTACGGCTTGAAGGGGACCATGCCCGCGGGGACCAGGAGCAGCGTCGGGTCGTCCGCGATGAGCGACGCCGACGGCACGACGGTGTGCCCGCGCTCCTCGAAGAAGCGCAGCCAGCGGCGGCGGATTTCAGCCGACTCCATCAGTGGTCCTCATTTCCGGCGGATGTGGGGTGGTGGGGGTGGGTGAGCTGGGCGCGGCCACGCTGGGCGGGCAGCTGCCGGATGTCGTCGGCGGGGGGTGCCGCGGTCAGACCGAGCGCGTCCTTGAGCGCCGCCTCACGGTCGGCCATGCCGTCCCGCACGTCGAGCGCGAAGACCTTGATCCGCCGGCCCGCGAGCACCGCCCGGTCGGCGGCCTGCGCCGCCAGGCTCTCCGGGGTGAGCTGGTTGAGCTTGCGGTTGACCTTGGTGGTGGCCCACACACCGGCGGCGACGCCGGTGGTGAACCAGAACGTGCGGCGGAACATCCGGTCTGTCAGCCCTTCGATCCACGGTTGCGGCGGCCGCCCCAGCGGGCGGACGGCAGGGTCTTGCCGACGACGACGGTGCGCGCGGGACGCTCGTCCGGGCGCCCCTTGCGGCCGATCGCGCGGCGCACGCCGTAGCCGAACGCGGCCACCTTGACCAGCGGTCCGCCGAAGGCGGTGGAGACGGTCGAGGAGAGCGCGGAGGCGTTGGAGGTGACCTCCTGGACGTCGGCCGCGATCGAGTCCACCCGCGCGAGCTGGGTGTTGGCCGAGCGGACGGTCGCGGAGGCCTCACTGAGCAGCGGTACGGCCTGCTCGGTGACCTCGGCCACCAGCTTGGTGGTCGCCCTGAGCGTCTGCGCGAGCCTCACCAGTGCGAAGGCGAGGAAGGACACGAGGATCGCCCAGAAGACGGCCACGAGGATCCCGGCCACCTCTCCACCGGACACGTTGCACCGCTCCCCTGCTGCCGCTCGTCGTCGGTCGTCGTACTCGGTCGTCCGTCGTCCGTCGCCCGCCGCTCTCGGGCGGTCATCCGGGCGCGGGCGGCAGGTATCGACCTTATCGCGCCGCGCGGGCCCACCTGAAACGCATTAGGGTCCCGCACTCGCGGCCGGTGGGAACCGGACCGGACGAGCGGGGACCGAACGGCCCGCGGGCCCCCGTCGACGAAGTCGGGGGAACCCGCGGGCCGGATGAGTACGCGGTGTCCGCTGGATCAGCGGGCGTAGTACTCGACGACGAGCTGCTCGTCGCAGATCACCGGGATCTCCTTGCGGTTGGGGTCCCGGTCCAGGCGGAAGGCCAGCGCCTTCAGGTTGACCTGAAGGTAGCGCGGGGTCTCGCCGTCGGGGGCGTAGCCACCCTCACGGGCCACCTGGAAGGGGTGCTTGTCGCGGCTGCGCTCGCGAACCATCACCACGTCGTCCGGGCGGACGCGGAAGGAGGGCTTGTCGACCTTGCGGCCGTTGACGTCGATGTGGCCGTGGACCACCATCTGGCGGGCCTGGTAGATCGTGCGGGCGATACCGCTCCGCAGGACGAGCGCGTCCAGACGGCGCTCAAGCTCGACGATCAGGGCTTCGCCCGTCTTGCCTTCGACCTTCCGAGCGCGGTCGTAGGCACGGGCCATCTGGCGCTCACTGATGTCGTACTGAGCGCGCAGACGCTGCTTCTCCAGCAGACGGACCTTGTAGTCACTGGTCTGCTTGCGGCCACGGCCGTGCTCACCCGGCGGGTACGGGCGAGCTTCGAAGTACTTGACGGCCTTCGGGGTCAGCGCGATGCCGAGCGCTCGCGACTTCTTGACCTTGGGACGCGACTGGTTCACGTGGAACCTTCCTCCATGTACGTTAGGTTAGCCTTACCTTAGCCGAGGAGAACGCATGTTTCGACCTGGGATCCCCCTGCCCAGCACTGGTCAGAGCGCCGAGAAGGGTCAGCCGCGTCCCATGGAAGGCGCCCTGCGGCCATCGGCGGCGGAGCGCATACGGACTCTCGTGGATGCCAAGGCTACGGCGTCTTTGTCGATTCCCGGAATCGAGGTCCCCGATGAGCTCGGCGCACATGAGCCGGCGGCCCGTACCGTGACCCCCGAGGGGGACGTTCTGCTGCTGGTCCCGGGCGGCTCTCCGGCCGCCCGCGCCGCCGCGTACGCCCAGCATGACGACCTGGCCTGCGTGATGGAGATCACGGACGTCGCCCCCGTGGCGATGCCCCACCGGATCCGCGGCCGGGCCTGGATCTCCGGCTGGCTCACCCCCGTGCGCAACGGCGAACGGGCGGCCGGAGCCGCTCTGATGGCCGAACACCACCCGGTCGGGGAACTGCTCGGGCTGCGCGAGGCGCTGCTGCCCGACTCCGGCAACGGCCCCTCCCCGCGGACCTCGTGGACCCTGCTGCGGCTGGAGGTCGCCGAGGCGTGCGTGGACGACCTGTGGGGCGCGGACGACGTCGAGCCGGAGGAGTTCGCGGTGGCCGACCCCGATCCGCTGGCCGCGCACGAGGCCGATCTGCTCCAGCATCTGCACTCCGCCCACAGCGACCAGGTGCGCGGGCTGTGCGCCCTGCTCGGCGACCGCTCGTCGCTGGTGTGCACCCACGGCCAGGCGATCCCGGTGGCGCTGGACCGCTTCGGGCTCAGGATCCGCTTCACCGATGGCTCCGGCCGGCCCTTCGACGCGCGCTTCGACTTCCCGGAGCCGGTGCGCACCGTGTCCGAGCTGCGGCGGGCGATGCATCTGCTGTTCGACGCGGCCGGTTGAAGGCCGGTTGATGCCGGTTGAAGAACGCACCCGAACCGCACCCGAAGGGACGAGCGCGCGGCAGCTACGACGCATCCGGTGCGGGGGGCGCATCGCCGCGCAGCCGGGCGCGCACGCGCTCGACCACATCGGCGTAACGCGCCTCGGCGCCGTACCGCGTCGGCTCGTAGTACCGCTTGCCGTGGATCTTGTCCGGGGCGTACTGCTGCGCGGCGATCCCGCCCGGGAGGTCATGCGGATAGAGATAGCCCTGGGCGTGCCCCAGCTTCGCGGCGCCCTTGTAGTGGCCGTCCCGCAGATGCGCCGGTACCGGTCCGGCCAGCCCCGCCCGGACATCTGCCAGCGCCGCGCCGATCGCCGTGGTGGCGGCGTTGGACTTGGGCGCGAGGGCCAGCGCGATGGTGGCGTGGCTGAGGGTGAGCGCCGCCTCGGGAAAGCCGATCAGCGCGACCGCCTGGGCCGCCGCCACGGCGGTGGGCAGCGCGGTGGGATCGGCCAGTCCGATGTCCTCGCTCGCCGAGATCATCAGCCGCCGCGCGATGAACCGCGGGTCCTCCCCCGCCTCGATCATCCGCGCCAGGTAGTGCAGCGCCGCGTCCACGTCCGAGCCGCGGATGGACTTGATGAGGGCGCTCGCCACGTCGTAATGCTGATCGCCCGCGCGGTCGTACTTCACCGCCGCCCGGTCGACCGCCTCCTCCAGCGTGGTCAGCGTGATCTCCGCTTCGCCCTTGGCTATCGCCGAGCCCGCGCCCGCCTCCAGCGCCGTCAGCGCGCGCCGGGCGTCCCCGCCCGCGATCCGCAGCAGATGCGCCTCGGCCTCCTCGGGCAGCGTGACCGCGCCCCCGAGCCCCCGCTCATCGGCCAGCGCCCGGCCCAGCAGCCCGCGCAAGTCGTCATCGGTCAGCGGCTCCAGGGTGAGCAGCAGCGAACGTGACAGCAGGGGGGAGATCACCGAGAAATAGGGATTCTCGGTGGTGGCGGCGATCAGCGTCACCCAGCGGTTCTCCACGGCGGGCAGCAGGGAGTCCTGCTGGGCCTTGCTGAAGCGATGGATCTCATCGAGGAACAGCACCGTCTCCCGGCCGTACGCCCCGGAGGACCGGCGCGCCCCGTCGATGACGGCCCGCACCTCCTTGACCCCGGCGGTGATCGCCGACAGCTCCACGAAGCGCTTCTGGGTGGCCTGGCTGACCACATAGGCCAGCGTGGTCTTCCCGATGCCCGGCGGCCCCCAGAGGATCACCGAGGACGGTCCGGCCGGTCCCCCGCTGCCCTCGCCGACCAGTCTCCGCAGCGGAGACCCGGGCCGCAGCAGATGCTGCTGCCCCACGACCTCGTCCAGGGTGCGCGGACGCATGCGCACGGCCAGCGGACTGCTGGCGGGGTCCTTCTCCTGGCGTTCCTCAGCGGCGGCGGTGAACAGGTCTGGCTCCACCCGGGAAGCCTATGACACCCCACTGACAGCGCCGCCCCGCGTCAGCCCTGGGCGCCGGTCCAGAAGTCCCACCAGCGGGTCAGGATCATGATCCCGATGATGCCGATCCACAACACCGGCACCACCCAGTGGAACTCCAGCAGTCCCCGCTTGAGCCCCTCCGGGGCCGGCAGGTAGCCGTGCTTGATGTTGTAGCCGGTGACGTAGCAGAACATCACGATGGTGGCGACCCAGGCCAGGCAGCACCACAGGCACAGCGAACCGATGACGTACAGCGACTGGTACTGGAGCCAGGTGCAGAACGCGACGCCGAACAGCGTGCCCGCGTTGAACGTCAGCCAGTACCAGCGCGGGAACCGGGACCCGGCCAGCAGGGACACGCCCACGCACACGACGATGCCGTAGGCGACGAGCCCCAGCATCGGGTTCGGGAAGCCGAACGCCTGGGCCTGGTCGCTCTCCATGATGTTGCCGCAGGAGACGATCGGGTTGAGGCTGCAGCCGGGGGTGAAGGTCTTCCCCTCCGCCTTGGCCTCGAGGATCTTGTTCTTGTCGATCGTGATGACCCAGGCGGCGAGCAGCCCCAGCGCTCCGGTGATCACGAGCAACAGCGCGAAGGCACGACCGCCTCCGGTCCCGCTCCGCACGCTCTCCCGCACCTCGCCGGACTCCACGTCGTCCACCACTGTCGTCGCCATATCGCCGTCCGTCGCTCTCCACAGAGTCCAGAGTGTCCAGGCCCCCGTCGGGCACGGCCATTGTGCCGCAACGGGCATCGCCGTACGGCCCGGTTACCACAGCTCGGCCATCATCGCGTGTCCCCCGTTCGACGGACATAAGGCCGGCCGCCCGGTCGTCCCCGGAAGCCGCCCGGGGCGCGAGTCTCGTGACCATGACACATCAAGCGGTACGGGTGCGCGGACTCCGCAAGAGATACAGCGCGATCACCGCGCTGGACGGCGTTGACCTGGACATTCAGCAGGGTGAGGTGTTCGGGATCCTGGGTCCCAACGGGGCGGGCAAGAGCACGACGGTGGAGATCCTCCAGGGCCATCGCGACCGGGATTCGGGAGACGTCAACGTGCTGGGCCAGGACCCCGGCTCGGCGGGACGGGACTGGCGTTCCCGGATCGGCATCGTTTGGCAGGATGAGTCGTCTCCCGCCGAGTTGACGGTGGAGGAGACGGTGCGCCATTTCGCCCGCTACTACCCCCGGCCGCGCGACCCCGAGGAGGTCATCGGGCTGGTCGGGCTGGAGGCCAAGGCGCGCAGCCGGGTCAAGGCGTTGTCGGGCGGCCAGCGGCGCCGGCTGGATGTGGCCCTCGGGGTGATCGGCGATCCGGATCTGCTGCTCCTGGACGAGCCGACCACCGGCTTCGACCCGGTGGCGCGACGTCAGTTCTGGCAGCTGATGCGGAAGTTGGCTGCGGAGGGCACCACGATCGTGCTGACGACGCACTATCTCGAGGAGGCGGAGGAGCTCGCCGACCGCCTCGCGGTCATCACCGCGGGCCGGGTGGCCGCCGAAGGCGCCCCCGCCGAACTCCGCGACCGGTACGGATCGTTGGCGACGGTCCACTGGACCGATCCCGGGACCGGGCCGTGCAGCGAGGAGACCG
This sequence comes from Streptomyces sp. NPDC045899, assembly GCF_056431485.1. NCBI lineage: Bacteria > Bacillati > Actinomycetota > Actinomycetes > Kitasatosporales > Streptomycetaceae > Streptomyces > Streptomyces sp. NPDC045899. Next base: position 1,223 of record NZ_JBWKKP010000022.1, on the reverse strand, counting down.
CCACCCCGACCCGTACCGTCGCCGCGCTGATGCGCCGCTTCGACGGCGAGATACCCGGGCTGCGGATCGTCCGCCCCACCCTGGAGGACGTCTATCTGCGGCTCAGCGGCCGGTTCGGCGGCCCGGCGGCGGACGAGGAGAACATGCGATGACCACGAGCCGTACCAGCGGTGCCGCCGCCTCCCGCCCGCTGCCCGGCGCCTGGAGTGTCGGACTTCACCGTGGCGTCATCGAGCTGCGGCAGTTCTTCCGCCAACGCGAACAGGTGGTCTTCACTTTTGCCTTCCCCGTCGTCCTCCTGGCCCTGTTCGCCTCGGTCTTCAGCGATGACGTCAAGGGGGTCGGTGTCACCGCCTCACAGCTCTATGTGGCGGCCATGATCGCCGCGGGGGTGATGTCGACCAGCTTCCAGTCGCTGGGCGTCTCCATCGCGGTCGAGCGCGACGAGAAGGTGCTGCGGCGGTTGCGCGGCACCCCGATGCCCCCGGCCGCGTACTTCCTCGGCAAGCTGTGGCTGGTGCTGGTCACCGGGGTCGTGGAAACCGTCCTGCTGCTGCTCGTCGGAGCGTCCCTGTTCGATCTGGAACTGCCCACGAGCGCGGACAAGTGGCTGACGTTCGGCTGGGTCCTCGCCCTCGGTCTGACCGGCTGCGCGCTGCTGGGCATCGCCATCAGCAGTGTGCCGCGCTCGGGCAAGAGCGCCACCTCGGTGGTCGTTCTGCCGTTCCTGGTGCTCCAGTTCATCTCCGGCGTCTATATCTCCATCGACACGCTGCCGGACTGGATGCTCGATGTGGGCGCCCTCTTCCCGCTGAAGTGGATGTGCCAGGGGTTCCGCGGGGTATTCCTGCCCGATTCGGCGGCCGTGCTGGAGCAGACGGGCGCCTGGGAGTACGGGCGGATCGCGCTGGTGCTGGGCGGCTGGTGCGCCGGAGGATTGGTGCTGTGCCTGCTGACGTTCCGCTGGAAGAGCCGTCGCGACGGCTGACCGGCCCCCTCCCGCCCGACGTGTACTTCCGCATCTACCCCCGCTGGGACGCCTATTACGCGATCGTGTTCGTGGCGACCCTGCTGTTCATCGTGTTCGGATCCGATCCGGGTCCCGGCGCCCGCGCGGGCGCGGCGGCGCTCTTTTCCCCTGCCTCCCCCCCGTGCGTGCTTGTCTGCCTACAGGTCCTGTTTGGCCGAGAGGACGAACGGCGCCCCCGGGGGGTTCCCCTCTT
>NZ_JBWKKP010000021.1:0-139015 GCF_056431485.1 Streptomyces sp. NPDC045899 | reverse complement strand
CCCCCCCCCCCCCCCCCCCCCCCCCCCCCCCCCCCCCCCCCCCCCCCCCCCCCCCCCCCCCCCCCCCCCCCCCCCCCCCCCCCCCCCCCCCCCGCTCCTGTGGTTCCGCGTGCGGCAGCGCTGCCTGACGGCCTGCGGCCGGCGGGTGGCGACGACTCCGCGTCCCCGGCCCGGCGCCCGCCGGTTCGGGGGACGTGCGTCAGGTACGGCGGCCTCGGGTACCGCGGTCACCGGCCGCTGTCCGCGGCGCCCACGGCGGCGCAAGGCGCCCCGGCCACCGGGCCCGCCGGGCGAGGTGCGCCGGGCCCGGCGGGTGGCGTGCCCGGCACGGGCGACCGGCGTCCGGCGTCCGGCGACCGGCGTCGGGCCCGGCCGCGTGGCTTGACCGGTCCGCCGGTACGGGTGTTCCGCGACCGGCGACCGGCGTCCGGCCCGGCCGGGTGGCTTGACCGGTCCGCCTGGTAGGGGTGTTCCCTCTCCCGGCGACGGGCGACGGGCGACGGGCGACGGGCGACGGGCGACGGGCGACGGGCGACGGGCGACGGGCGACGGGCGACGGGCGACGGGTCCGGGGCCTGGCCCGTCCACGCCGTCTGCCGCCATGGTTCGCGCTCCGGGCGCGAGGTGGCGTGCGGTCCGTCGTCGGCAGCCGCGCCGCTGCCCCGGCTGCCGACGGGCGGGGTGGCCGGGGGCCATTGGCGGCCCCCGGCTTCGCGTGGGCGGCGCGCCGCCTGATCCGGCTTCGCCGGGTCAGGCGGGGCGGACGCTGCCATAGACCGGCATCTCGGTGATCGGCGCCTTCTTCACCGAGTCACCCGGCTTCGGCGCGTGGATCATCATCCCGTCGCCGATGTACAGCCCGACATGGCTGATGTCGTCATAGAAGAAGACCAGGTCACCCGGCTTGAGCTCGGACGTGGACACCCGCGTGCCCACCTTCACCTGGTCCCAGGTGGTGCGCGGCAGGGACACCCCGGCGGACTTCCAGGCGGCCTGGGTCAGCCCCGAGCAGTCGAAGGAGTTGGGGCCGGTGGCGCCCCACACGTACGGCTTGCCGATCTGCGCCTGCGCGAAGGCGATGGCCTTCGCCGCCTTGGTGCTGTCCGAGGGCGCGGGGCTGGAGGGAGTGGACGGCGTGGACGAGCCGGAGCCGTCGTTCCCCTCTCGCCGCTGACGCTCGGCCTCCGCCTTGCGCTGCTTCTCGGCCAGCTCGGCGGCCTTGCGCTTGGCCTCCTCCTGCTTCTTCCGCTCGATCGCCGCGAGCCGCGCCTTCTCCTTGGCGGTCAGGTTCGACAGCAGCCGCCGGGCCTCGGAGAGCTTGCTCTGGACGGACTTCTTCTTCTCCTTGAGCGTCTTCTGCGAGGAGGTCAGCGAGGCGAGACTGCTGGTGGCAGTGGCGCGCTCCTTGGCCGCCTTCTTCTGCTGCTCCTGGAACTGCTGGACGGCGTGCCGCTGGTGGCCGGTGAGCCGGTCCATCAGGTGCGACTGGTCGAAGACGTCCTTCGGGTCGGAGGAGAAGAGCATGGCGGCGGTGCTGCTGGCCATACCGCCGCTGCGGTACTGGGCGGCGGCGTAGGAGCCGAGGGTGCGGCGGGCCTCGTTGAGCTTCTCGGTGCGCTTGGCGACGGTGTCCAGCAGCTTGTCGACCTTGGCGCGCTGGGTCTCGGTGCGCTCCTTGGCGGCGTTGTAGCCCTGGGTGGCGCTCTCCGCCTGGTGGTACAGGGTGTCGACCTTCTTCTTGACCGCTTCGATCGACTGGGTGGCGGGCTTGGGATCACCGGGCGCGGCGTTGGCCGTCTGGGAGAGCAGGGTGACCGAGGCCAGGGCGGCCGTGGTGACCCCGACCGCGGTGCGCCGGCTCTGGCCGGTGAGCGTGGCCGGTATTCGGGTCCGCGGTTTGCGGTGCGACGCCAAGGGAGGCGACTCCTTCCGTGGACCGCCTACCGGGTTAGCTGTCGGGTTCGGGCGGACGGAAGGCTGCCCTACGGCCCGTCCGGGCGGCACACGAGGTGCCGTCGCCGGGCCGATTCACCCCGGTGGAACGTGTGGGTCCCCGGCTCCGGCTGCCTCGCGGCAGGACCGGACTCGGCGGAGGCGGTCCGTGCCGACGCTGGTCGCCGACGATGGTCCGGACTGCCTGACGCAGGACGGTAGCCAACTCGTGGGGTCCCTGTGAAGGCTGGTGTTCCTTTTGCCCGAAACCGTTTCGTGATGTTCGTACTCGGGGTGTCAGTGGGGCGGCCTAGACTCGGTCAGCGATGAGCAGCCTCTTTGACGACAGCTTCCTGGCGGACCTCGGGCCCTCGGGCGAGGAGCCCCCGCCGCCCGAGGACCACGGGGACCACGAGGGTCCCGGGCACCACGGCCCCGGCGGCGCCGAGGACGTACCGCACCACCTGTTCAGCGGCGCGTTCGACGCGCCGGTGCCGAGCACGTCCCGGGAGGCGTACTACCGGGACGGCGCGGCCCGGCCCGCCGTGGACCCGGCCGCCCTGCTCGAGGGGCTGAACGAACAGCAGCGGGCGGCGGTGGAGCACACCGGTGGTCCGCTGCTGATCGTCGCCGGAGCCGGTTCCGGCAAGACCCGGGTACTCACCCACCGCATCGCGTACCTGCTCGGTGCGCGCGGAGCGCACCCCGGCCAGATCCTCGCCATCACCTTCACCAACAAGGCCGCGGGTGAGATGAAGGAGCGGGTGGAGGAGCTGGTCGGCCCGCGGGCGAACGCCATGTGGGTCTCCACGTTCCACAGCGCGTGCGTGCGCATCCTGCGCCGCGAGTCCAAGAAGCTGGGCTTCACCTCATCGTTCTCGATCTACGACGCGGCCGACTCCAAGCGGCTGATGGCGCTGGTCTGCCGCGATCTCGACCTGGACCCCAAGCGGTACCCGCCCAAGTCCTTCAGCGCCAAGATCTCCAACCTGAAGAACGAGCTGATCGACGAGGAGACCTTCGCCGGTCAGGCGACGGACGGTTTTGAGAAGACCCTCGCCGAGGCGTACGCGATGTACCAGTCGAGGCTGCGCGAGGCCAACGCGCTGGACTTCGACGACATCATCATGACCACGGTCAATCTGCTCCAGGCGTTCCCGGACGTGGCCGACCACTACCGCCGCCGGTTCCGCCATGTGCTGGTCGACGAGTACCAGGACACCAACCACGCGCAGTACACCCTGGTGCGCGAGCTGGTCGGCACGGACACCGAGGAGACCACCGCGGGTGAGCTGTGCGTGGTGGGCGACGCCGACCAGTCCATCTACGCCTTCCGCGGCGCCACCATCCGCAACATCCTCCAGTTCGAGGAGGACTACCCGCAGGCGCGGACCATCCTGCTGGAGCAGAACTACCGCTCCACGCAGACCATCCTCAGCGCGGCCAACGCGGTCATCGAGCGCAATGAGAACCGCCGTCCGAAGAACCTGTGGACCGAAGCCGGTGCCGGAGCCACCATCACCGGTTACGTCGCCGACACCGAGCACGACGAGGCCCAGTTCGTCGCCGACGAGATCGACCGGCTGACCGACGCGGGCGACGCCAAGGCCGGTGACGTCGCCGTCTTCTACCGCACCAACGCCCAGTCCCGTGTCTTCGAGGAAGTCTTCATCCGGGTCGGGCTGCCGTACAAGGTCGTCGGCGGTGTGCGCTTCTACGAGCGCAAGGAGGTCCGGGACGTCCTGGCCTATCTGCGGGTGCTGGCCAACCCCGAGGACAGCGTCCCGCTGCGCCGCATCCTCAATGTGCCCAAGCGCGGTATCGGCGAGCGCGCCGAGGCGATGATCGACGCCCTGTCGCTCCGCGAGAAGATCACCTTCCCGCAGGCGCTGGTCCGGGTCGCCGAGGCGTACGGCATGGCGGCCCGCTCGGCCAACGCGGTCAAGCGGTTCAACACGCTGATGGAGGAGCTGCGCACCATCGTGGAGTCGGGCGCGGGCCCGGCCACGGTGCTGGAGGCGGTGCTGGAGCGCACCGGCTATCTCGCCGAGCTCCAGGCGTCCACGGACCCGCAGGACGAGACCCGTATCGAGAACCTCCAGGAGCTCGCGGCCGTGGCCCTGGAGTTCGAGCAGGACCGGGGCGAGGAGAACCCCGGTACCCTCGCGGACTTCTTGGAGCAGGTCGCGCTGGTGGCCGACTCCGACCAGATCCCGGACGAGGACCCGGACGGCACCGGGGTGATCACCCTGATGACGCTGCACACGGCCAAGGGGCTGGAGTTCCCGGTCGTCTTTCTCAGCGGTCTGGAGGACGGCGTCTTCCCGCATATGCGGGCGCTCGGCCAGACCAAGGAGCTGGAGGAGGAGCGGCGGCTCGCGTACGTGGGGATCACCCGTGCCCGTGAGCGGCTGTACCTGACCCGCTCCACGATGCGCAGCGCCTGGGGACAGCCCGCGTACAACCCTCCGTCCCGGTTCCTGGAGGAGATCCCGGACCAGTACGTGCAGTGGCGCCGGACCGGTCCGGCCACCCCGTCGGCGTCCATGGGCGCCCTCGGGGGCGGTGGATTCTCCGGCGGGGGTCTCTCCGGTGGCGGGGCGTCGCGGTCGCGGGGCGGGGCGAGCGGGTTCGCCACCCGGCGGGCGAAGGAGCGGCCCGCGGTCTCGCTGGCCGTGGGTGACCGGGTCACCCATGACACCTTCGGGCTCGGCACCGTCGTGGCGGTCAAGGGCAGCGGGGACAACGCGGAGGCCACGATCGACTTCGGCGAGGAGAAGCCGAAGCGGCTGCTGCTGCGGTACGCGCCGGTCGAGAAGCTCTAGGGGGCGTCCCGGTCCCGGTCCCGGGGACAGCCCCGGGACCGGGATTGGTTACGACGGGTTGAGGCCGTGGCCGCGCAGCCAGGGCAGCGGGTCGACGGCCTCTCCGCCGCCGGGGTGCACCTCGAAGTGCAGATGGGGACCGGTGGAGTTGCCGGAGTTACCGGAGAAGGCGATGGTGTCGCCGGCCTTGACGGTTCCGGAGCGGATCTTGGCGCTGCTGAGGTGGCAGTACCAGGTCTCCGTACCGTCCGGGCTGGTCACTATGACCATGTTCCCGTAGGCGTCGTTCCACTGGGTCCGCACGGTGCCGTCGGTCGCGGCCATCACGGGCGTGCCGTAGCTGACCGGGAAGTCGATCCCGGTGTGCACGGACATCCAGTTGATGCCCGCCTGACCGTAGGTGGCGCTCAGCCCGTGCTGGGCGACGGGGAGCGCGAACTTGGGGCGCAGCGCCTCCTTGCGCGCGGCCTCCGCGGCCTTCCGCTTCTTCTCGGCGGCCTGGCGCTCCTTGAGGTCGATGCGCTCCTGGGTGCGGCTGGCGCGGTCCCGGAAGTCGTCGGCGCCCTCACGGACTTCGGCGAGCTGGGTGTCCAGCTTGCTGTTGACGGCGGCGGCCTTGACGGGCGGCGCGGTGTCGGCGGCGGCCTGGGTGGTCGAACCGTCCTTCTTGTCGTTGCTCATTCCGACGGACGCGGCGGCCACGGCGCTGACGCCGAGGGCGCAGACGGAGGGGACGGCGACGGTGAGGAGCGCGGAGCGCTTGGGACGGGAGGAGACGGTGCGGCGGCGGGCCCTTCCGCTGCCGCCACCGTTTCCACGGCGGGCGGCGGGGGTGGGCGGCGACGGCGGGGACAGGAGCGTCACGTCGGCATCGGGCGCGGGCTCGTCTCCGGCCGCCGCCCCGGGTTCGGGTTCCGCCTCGGGGACACCGGGGTGCTCGTCGTGCGCCGCGTCGAATGCCGCCTCGTGGGACGCGGTGTGCGGCGTCTCGTCGACGGTGGCGAAGGCGGTGGTGTCCCAGAACTGGGTCTGACCGGTGTCGATCCCCGAGGTCAGGTCCGAGCCGTCGAAGGAGTCATAGGTCTCGTACCCGCCGGTGTCATAGCCGGAGGTGTCGAGTGCGGTGGTGTCGTACGTGTCGTACGCCGTGCCGGAGTTGTCCCACTGCGCGGGGATCTCGACGTGGCCGGTGGCGTTCAACTGGCCGTCCAGCCGGCCCGTCAGATCCGTCTGGCCGGTGGTGTCGGTGCCCCAGGCGCTCATGTCCCAGTGGCTCCCGGTCTCGGCGGTCGGCTGGGACGGGATGTCCGTCGGCAGCTGGTAGCCGGAGGCGGCCCACATCGCGGTGGTGTCATAGGCGCCGGTCTCGTACGGGGCGGAGTGGCCCATCTCGTACGTACCGGTGTGGTGGCCGGTGGCGCCCCACTGGGAGGCGTCGTAGTGGCCGGAGTGCCCGGAGTCCATGGACGCGTAGGCGTCGTAGCCGCCGTCACCGCCGGGGAGCGCGCCGAAGAGCGGGTCCCCGTCGCCGTACGCGGCGCCGAGCTGGTCGAAGCTGCCGGTGGAGTAGCCGTCGTACCCGGCGTGGCCGTGCGCTGTGTCCTGCTGCTGACCGTATGCCTCGTAATACGGATATGAGGCGCCAGGAGCGGGGTCGGCCGGGTCGGAGCCCACCGACGGGTGACGGTCGTTCACCACCAACTTCTCTTTCGCCTCGGCTGCAGGAGAATTAGCGGCGACTGTACCCGGCGGTACGCGGCAGCGACAATCTTCAGCAAGTTTTGAGCATCACGGGAAAGGGCATTTGGTCGTCTTTCGGCGGACTGTGCGCACATCCTTGGCCCGGCGTTCGATCGATGTTCGGCAATTTCCGTCCCCGCAAGCCCCTTGCGCGACCGTCTTCGGCTCCTCTTTGGATCTTCTTGCGGTCCTTCCTGGGTCATGGTCGGACCCCGCTCGGGGGTCGGTCGCGCCCTCGCCCGGGTCCCGTTCAGGCCACCGAGAAAGTGTCCGGCGCCTCCGCCGGGGTCTCGTCGGCGGCGTCCAGGGCCGCGAGGACTCCGGCCGCGACCGCCGAATGCACAGGTAGGGCGAGATGTCCGACTCCGCTGACGCGAATGTTCCGGGAGATCACATCCGGATGGTCTATCCGGGCCGTCTCCGCCGGGATCATCAACTGATCCGCGTCGCTCCAAAAAGAGATCATGCGGGTACGGCATTCGGGGGCAGGACGCCGCAACTCCGCTATCACCTCGGAGTCCGGGCACATCTGACGCACGAGCGGATGTGCGGACAACAGGGGCGCCGCGCGCGTTCCCGCATGTGGGGTACCGAGCGTCACCAGGGAGTGGACGCGGTGGTCCCCGCCGAGGCGCTGGACGTAGTAGCGGGCGATCAGTCCGCCCAGGCTGTGGCCGACCACATCCACCTGGCTGTGGCCGGTGCGGGCGCAGACCTCTTCGATGTGGCGGGCGAGGAGCGCGGCAGCGGTGCGCAGGTCACAGGTGAGCGGTGAGTAGTTGAGCGCTTCGACATGCTGTCTGCCGTGGCGGCGCAGGGTGCGGCGCAGCAGGACGAAGACGGAGCGGTTGTCGATGAACCCGTGGAGGAGGACGACCGGGCGGCGGGCCCGGCCGTCGGTGGGGAGACGGGCCGCGGCGTCCGGCGGAGGAGGGGTGGGCGGTCGCTCCGGCAGGACGCCGGTGGGGTAGAGCACCAGATGCCCGGCGAGTACCGCCAGATCGAGAGCGATGGCGCGAAGACGAATGAGGCCCATGGGCCGACCTCCCGGTGTGCCCGCAGGGGGCGGCCGTGGCCGTGACCAATGGGTGTGGTCATGCAGGTATGACCACACCGCGATGACCGCACCGCCGCACCGGCGCGCCATGCCCATGCCAACTGCTGCCGATGGGCGATGGGCGGCGCTGCTCGGTGCGGCGGTCCCCGCTGCGGCTCCCCTGATGAGACCGACCCCGCGTCCGGAGCGTCTGTGTCCGACGCGTCGGCGTCCGAGGGCATCTGCGGCTGATGCGATCGTGGACGGTGGGGGCGGCCTTCGGTGAACGTGTCCCACGTGTGATTTCCCCCTCGCTGCGTGCCGCGAAACTGCCGGGTGGGGGATGCTGGAGATAACGTTCGTTCACATGGGTGCGTTCTGCGTTCACGGGGAAGCGCGCCAGATCGCGGATGCGCGCTAGGTCTTGGAGGCTGTGATGGGTGTGACCGGTCCGATCCGTGTGGTGGTGGCCAAGCCGGGGCTGGACGGCCACGACCGCGGTGCGAAGGTGATCGCGCGGGCGCTGCGCGACGCGGGCATGGAGGTCATCTACACCGGGCTCCACCAGACCCCCGAGCAGATCGTCGACACCGCGATCCAGGAGGACGCCGACGCGATCGGGCTCTCGATCCTCTCCGGTGCCCATATGACGCTCTTCGCCAAGGTGCTGGAGCTGCTGCGGGAGCGCGAGGCGGAGGACATCAAGGTCTTCGGCGGCGGCATCATCCCCGAGGACGACATCGCGCCGCTGAAGGAGAAGGGCGTCGCGGAGATCTTCACCCCGGGCGCCACGACGACGTCCATCGTGGAGTGGGTCCAGAAGAACGTCCGCCCGGTGGCCGCCTGAGCGCTCCGCGCCGAGGCGGGCCGTGTATCACCGCGTCCTCACGGGGGTATGGGCGGGCGCGATCGTATGACACGGCGGCTGGTGTGCCGCCGCGCGGCGGCTCCCGGACCGGTTGACGGCCGCCCGGTGTGCGGCCGTCGGGGATCGGTGCCCCGTGATCCGGCCCCGCGATGCCGTCCCGCCCGGCTGGGTCGCGCACCGGGTCTCCCGGTTGCTGCTGAAGCCCGGACCGGCGGGCGCGACGGTGACCTCGTGGAGGCCGAGCCGGCCGGACGGCCCGCCGGATGACGCCCACCAGCAGCACCGGGCCCAGGGCGGAGCCGGGGCGGCCCGGGTGCGGCGCCCCGCGATTCCCCGCCGGTCATGGGCCGGGCGGGGTGAGTTCGGCGCGGATGGTCTCCCGCAGCCGCAGCGTGCCCACCAGCCGCTGGAACGCCTCCGACCAATAGCCACCGGCTCCCGGCGCGGTGTCCTCGTCCTCGTCCGGTATCGCCGTCAGCACCTCCAGACGGTCCGCCTGGCCCGGGTCGAGACAGCGCTCGGCCAGGCCCATGACCCCGCTGAAGCTCCACGGATAGCTGCCCGCGTCCCGGGCGATGTCGAGCGCGTCCACCACGGCCCGGCCGAGCGGTTCGGCCCACGGCACCGCGCAGACACCGAGCAGCCGGAAGGCGTCCGACAGCCCGTGTGAGGCGATGAACTCGGCGACCCATCCGGCCCGTTCCTCCGGCGGGAGCGCGGACAGCAGTCTGGCCGGGTCGCGCCAGGCCGCCGGGGCGGCGTCGCCCGAGGAGGGCGGCAGGGCGGGCGCGCCCAGCAGGGCGCGGGACCACTCCGCGCTGCGCTGCCGCACCGCGGCCCGGCACCAGGCCGCGTGCAGATCCGCCTGCCAGCCGTCGGCCACCGGGAGTGCCACGATCGCGGTGGCGTCCAGGCCGCCGAACCACTCGGTCCAGCGGTCCAGCGGGGTCGCCTCCACGAGCTGGCCCAGCCACCAGGAGCGCTCGCCGCGCCCCGAGGGCGGTTTGGGCACGATGCCGTCGCGCTGCATCGCGCTGTCACACGCGCCCGGGGCCTCGACGGCGATCCGACCGGCCCCGGTCAGCGACACACAGCCGCGGGTCCGTCCGGCCATGCGTGCGGCCAGGGCCGAGCCGGGCAGGGCGGAGAGCAGCTCGGCGGCGGTCGCCCGGACGTTCCGGCTGCGGTCGGAGAGCGCCTGTTCCAGGAACGGCTCGTCGGACGGGGAGAGATCGTCACGCAGCGAGTCCAGGAACATCAGCCGGTCCTCGGCCCGCTCCGCCGCCCAGGTGCCGCTGAGCAGGGCCAGCCCGGCCGCCGGGTCGTGGTGGCGGGCCGCCGCGAGCAGCGACACCCGCTCGGCGAACAGCCCCTCCTCCCACAGCCGCTGGGTATCGGAGCGGCCATCGTGGCCCGGCCCGGCCGCAGGACCGGTGTCCTCCGGCGGCAGCGTGGCCCGGCCCGCGCCGCCGCGCAGGGCGAATTTCCACTCCCCGTTGAGCCGGGCCAGCCACAGCGCGCGCGGTCCGCCGAGGGTCAGCGCCTCGGGCCGCAGATCGGTGCGGGCACGGGCCGCGTCCAGCAGCGCCGGGAGCAGCGCGTCGGGTGCGCGGTAACCGTGGTGGTTGGCCAGGGCCAGCCACTGCGGCAGCAGTTCGGCGAGGTCGGGTGCCGAACGCGGGCTGCCGCGCCCGGGTGCCGAACGGTCGGCGAGCAGCATCGCCAGCCGGGAACGGGCCGCCGGCGGCAGGGCGGGGCGGGGATCGGCGGGCGCGGGCGCCGGTGCGGGCCGCGCGGGCGCGGGCCGCAGCCCGGCCCGCCGCCGCACGGTGCTGAGCGCGGCGGCGTCCAGCAGTGCGGCGGCCGCGTCCTGCCCCGGCCGCGGGGTGACGGGCGGCGTACGGCGCTCGGTGCCGAGCAGTGCGGCGGCCACGAGGTCGTCCCATGAGGCGTCCGGGGACACGGCCGGGGGTGTGGCCGGGGGAGCGGTACGGGGCGTCAACGGCGGCCTCCCTGCGGTGTGGTGGCGGTGGCGGTGAGCGGGACCGGCTCCGGGTCCCAGGTGGTGACCGGTGCGAAGCCCCGGTGGCCGCACTCCCCGAAGACGGTGACCGGACCGCCGCCCGCCGTCGCGAGCAGCCGCCACAGATCGGTGCGCCCGGCGCAGCGGGGATCGACGGGCAGGGCGAGCCCGGTGGCCGGGTCCGCGAGCTGCCAGCCCGCGTCCTCCGTGCCCGGGACGGGGGTGACCCCGGCCAGCACCACCGGCCACCCCTCCAGCCAGGGGTCCCGTGCCAGCGCCTCGCCATACGCGGCGAGAGCCGTCCCGACGTCGGTGCCGGGCGGTACCGCCCCGTCGCTCCCGGCATCCGCCGGTGTCGGATGACGCTCGGCGAGGGCCGCGCGGAGCGGACGGGCGGACGGGTAGTACACCAGGTCGGCGTCCAGCCGCAGCCCCGTCGGCAGTGCCGGTTCCGGGGACTGGCCGCCCGCGCCGAAGGACAGCAGCAGCGCCATCCGGCCCGTGCGCTCCCCGCGCAGCCAGACACGGCGGGTGGTCAGACGGCCGTCGGTGCCGTCCTGGCGGCCCAGGACCAGCCACCGGTCCCGGACCGGCTCGGCGGAGGCCAGCAGTTCGGCCAGCGGAAGGGTGACCCCGATCCGGGCGCGGATGGTGGCAGCCAACTCCTCGCTGAGCGTGTCGATATGGAGGAAGCCCTGGTCGAGGAGGTGCGCCAGCGCGCATTCCTCCAGCAGCCGGGAGGGCCAGCCCGCCCCGGAGGAGGGGATCGCGGCGAGCTCCCGCACCCGGGCCTCCAGCCCCGGGGCCTGGGCGTCGATCATCCGCGCCGCGGTCTCGTCCCACGCCCCGAACCCCGCGCGGTCGGCGGCGGCCAGTCCGTCCCGCAGCAGATCGGTGAGGCGCCGCTCCAACTCCGAGGCGCCCGCGGCGATACGCCGGGCGCGGCGCTCGGCGCGGCGCCGGGCCGCTTCCGGATCGGCGCTGCCGCCCGGTGGCCGGTGTCCCGCCCCCGCGTCCTCGTCCCCCGCCGGTCCGGGGGCGGCCCGCCGCCCCGGCCCGCCCGCCGCGCGCCGGCGCCGCTCGGTCAGCCAGTCCCCGGCCCACTCCGGCGGCTCGCCGCCGTCCGGCACCTCCCCGCCGCCGGACGCCCACAGCAGCAACAGCCCCAGCGCGTGCTTGCACGGGAACTTCCGGCTGGGACAACTGCACCGGTAGCCGGGTCCGCCGAGATCCACGACCGTCCGGTACGGCGTGCTGCCGCTGCCCGCGCACTGCCCCCACACGCCCCCGTCGCGCGCCCCCGCGCCCGACCACGGCGCCGCCGCGGCCAGTCTGCCGCCCGCCGTGCGCGACGCGGCGTCAGGAGCCAGTGCGAGCACCTGCTCCGCCGTCCAGCGTTCCCCCTGCGGATTCATGTCACCGACCGTACGAGCACCCACTGACAACTGCCGTGACCTGCACGTTCGTTGGGGCCGGGGGCATTGTCAGTGGGGTGGTGCAGGGTGGAACAAGCGTCCGGAACACACGTCCGGAGACGGAGCGAGGAACGAGTCTGTGGGGGAGCTGTGACCGTCACTGTGTCCGGGACCGAAACCAACAAATCCGCGGAGGTCCTCCGTCCGCACGCCGAGCACGCGTTCGCGGACGAGCTGAGCGCGCTCGCCGCCGCCGACGACCGGCCCCGCCCCGCCCGGTGGCGGCTGTCCCCGTGGGCGGTGGCCACCTACCTCCTCGGCGGCACCCTGCCGGACGGCACGGTGATCACACCCAAGTACGTGGGCCCGCGCCGTATCGTCGAGGTCGCCGTCACCACCCTCGCCACCGACCGCGCGCTGCTCCTGCTGGGTGTGCCCGGCACCGCCAAGACCTGGGTCTCGGAGCATCTGGCGGCGGCCGTCAGCGGCGATTCCACCCTCCTGGTGCAGGGCACCGCGGGGACACCGGAGGAGGCCATCCGCTACGGCTGGAACTACGCCCGGCTGCTGGCCCACGGTCCGAGCCGGGAGGCGCTGGTGCCCAGCCCGGTGATGCGGGCGATGGCGGAGGGATCGACCGCCCGGGTGGAGGAGCTGACCCGTATCCCCGCCGATGTGCAGGACACGCTGATCACCGTGCTGTCGGAGAAGACGCTGCCCGTCCCGGAGCTGGGGGAGGAGGTCCAGGCGGTCCGCGGCTTCAACCTCATCGCCACCGCCAACGACCGCGACCGCGGGATCAACGAGCTGTCCAGCGCCCTGCGCCGCCGGTTCAACACGGTGGTGCTGCCGCTCCCCGCGACCCCGGAGGACGAGGTGGACATCGTGGCGCGGCGGGTGGCCCAGACCGGCCGCGCGCTGGACCTCCCCGAGGTGCCGGAGGGCATCGACGAGATCCGCCGGGTGGTCACGGTCTTCCGCGAGCTGCGGCAGGGGGTGACGGCGGACGGCCGTACGAAGGTCAAGTCGCCCTCGGGCACGCTGTCCACGGCCGAGGCCATCTCCGTGGTCACCGGCGGGCTGGCCCTCGCCGCCCACTTCGGTGACGGTGTGCTGCGCGCCGGTGACGTGGCCGCGGGCATCCTGGGCGCGGTGGTCCGCGATCCGGCGGCCGACCGGGTCGTCTGGCAGGAGTATCTGGAGGCGGTCGTCCGCGAGCGGGACGGCTGGGGGGACTTCTACCGTGCCTGCCGCGAGGTGAGCGCGTGACGGACGGCACCGGTGGTGAGGTGGCGGCGTGGCCGCTGCTGCTGGGGGTGCGGCACCACGGGCCCGGTTCGGCCCGCGCGGTGCGCGCGGCGCTCGACGCGTACGAGCCCGGCGCGGTGCTGATCGAGGGGCCCCCGGAGGCGGACGGGATCGTCGGGCTCGCCGCCGACGCGGGGATGCGCCCGCCCGTCGCCCTGCTCGCCCATGCGGCGGACGACCCCGGGCGCGCGGGCTTCTGGCCGCTGGCCGGGTTCTCACCGGAGTGGGCGGCCATCCAGTGGGCGCTGGCCCGCGGCGTCCCCGTGCGGTTCATCGACCTCCCGGCGGCGAACTCCCTGGCCATGGCGGCCGAGGAGCCATCGGAACCGGAGCCTGGGCAGTCGGAGTCGGAGTCGGAGTCGGAGTCGGAGTCGGAACCGGGGCCGGGCCCGGACGGGCGGATGCGTACGGACCCGCTCGCCGCCCTCGCCGAGGCCGCCGGGTACGACGATCCGGAGCGCTGGTGGGAGGACGTCGTGGAGCACCGGGGCACCGGGTCCGGACCGGAGCCGTCCGCCCCGCTCGCGCCGTTCACCGCCGTCGCCGAGGCCATGGCCGTGCTCCGGGCGGAGTACGGCGACGGCGGCCATGAGGACGACGCCGTCCGGGAAGCCCATATGCGGCTCCGGCTGCGCCAGGCGCGCCGGGAGTTCGGCGATCAGGTGGCCGTCGTCTGCGGGGCGTGGCACGTCCCCGCGCTCGCCCGCCGGGCCACGGTCACCGCCGACCGCGCGCTCCTCAGAGGGCTGCCCAGGGTGAAGGCCGAGATCAGCTGGGTGCCGTGGACCCACCGCCGGCTGGCCCGGCACAGCGGCTACGGCGCCGGGATCACCTCGCCAGGCTGGTACGGCCATCTCTTCCACGCCCCCGACCGGCCGTTGGAGCGCTGGCTGACCACGGTCGCCCGGTTGCTGCGGGACGAGGACATGCCGGTCTCGTCGGCCCATGTCATCGAGGCGGTGCGGCTCGCCGAAACCCTGGCGGCGCTGCGCGGCCGCCCGCTCGCCGGGCTCGCGGAGACCATGGACGCCGTGCAGGCGGTGATGTGCGACGGATCCGAGGTGCCGCTCGCCCTGGTGAGGGACCGGCTGATCGTCGGGGACGCCCTGGGGGAGGTGCCCGAGACCGCACCGGCCGTACCGCTCCAGCGCGATCTGAACCGCACCCAGCGTTCGCTGCGCCTCCGGCCGGAGGCCGCGGACCGCGAACTGGAGCTGGATCTGCGCAAGGAGAACGACGCGGCGCGCAGCCGTCTGCTGCACCGCCTGCGGCTGCTCGGCGTCGACTGGGGCACCCCGGCCGCCTCCCGCGGCAGTACCGGCACCTTCCGCGAGACATGGCGGCTGCGCTGGGAACCGGAGTTGGCGGTACGGGTGGCCGAGGCGGGCATCTGGGGCACCACCGTGCTGTCCGCGGCCACGGCCAGGGTGGAGTCCGAGGCCGTCGGCGCCACCGCGCTCGCCGAGGTCACCGAGCTGGCCGAGCGCTGTCTGCTCGCCGGGCTGGCGGACGCCCTGCCCGTGGTGATGCGCGCGCTCGCCGACCGCGCGGCGCTCGCCACGGACGTCGGCCATCTCGCCCGTGCCCTCCCCGCGTTGGTGCGCTCCGTGCGCTACGGCGATGTGCGCGCCACCGACACCGCGGCCCTCACCGAGGTCGCCGCCGGTCTCGCCGAGCGTGTCCTCGTCGGCTTCCCGCCCGCCTGTGCCGGTCTCGGCCCCGACGGCGCCTCCGAGATGCGCGCCCATATGGAATCCGTCCACCGTGCGATCGGCCTCCTGGCGGAGGCGTCGCGGTCCCCGGCGGGCGGCTCCGGGGCGGTGCCGGAGTCCGCCGGGCGGCACGGCGCGGACCGCGACCGCGGGGTGCGCGGGCGGTGGGCCGGGGCGCTGCGCGGAATCGCGGGGCGGGACGGGGTCCCCGGACTCATCCGGGGCCGGGCCGCGCGATTGCTGCTGGACGACGGACGGCTCGCCGGGGACGAGGCCGCCCGGCTGATGGGGCTCGCCCTCTCGCCCGGCACCGCTCCGCCCGAAGCCGCCGCCTGGGTCGAGGGGTTCCTCGGCGGGGAGGCGGGCGGCGGGATGCTGCTCGTCCACGACGAGCGGCTGCTCGGCCTCGTCGACCACTGGCTGACGGGTGTGTCCGCCGAGGCGTTCACGGATGTGCTGCCGCTGCTGCGGCGCACCTTCTCCGCGTATGACGCGGGCGTCCGCCGCACCCTCGGCGAGTTGGTGCGGCGTGGTCCGGCCGGGCCGGACCACGGCGTCCCCGGCGGGGCGCCCGGTCACAGCGCTCCCGCGGCGCCCGGGTTCGGGCCTGGTCTCGACGTGCAACGGGCGGCGGCGGCCGAGCCGGTGGTGCGGCTCCTGCTGGGCCTCGCCCCCGCCGCCGCGCCCGCCCCTGATCACCACCATGCGCTGGAGGCAGCCGGATGAGCAGCCACACACCCGCCACCACTGACCACCACGAGCGGCTGCGGCGCTGGCGGCTGGTGCTGGGCGGGCAGGGGGCCGACGGCACCGGCTGCCCGCTCGGCGGGGCCGACGCCGCCATGGACCGCACCCTCGAAGCGCTCTACGACGGCCGGGGCGGCGACGGCCCCGGCACCGGCGGCGCACCGGGCGTCACCGGGCACGGCGGCGGCTCCGCCGCGGCCGGTCCGCGCTCCGGCGGACTCGGCGGCTCCGCGCCCCAGGTGGCGCGCTGGCTGGGTGACATCCGCCGGTACTTCCCCAGCTCCGTGGTCCAGGTGATGCAGCGCGACGCCATCGACCGGCTCGGTCTGTCCGCGCTGCTGCTGGAGCCCGAGATGCTGGCGGCCGTCGAGGCGGACGTGCACCTCGTGGGCACCCTGCTCACGCTCAGCAAGGCGATGCCGGAGACCACCCGGACCACCGCGCGGGCGGTGGTCCGCAGAGTCGTCGAGGACCTGGAGAAGCGGCTGGCCACCCGCACCCGCGCCACGCTCACCGGCGCCCTCGACCGCTCCGCCCGGACCAGCCGTCCGCGCCAACGGGACATCGACTGGGACCGCACCATCCGGGCCAACCTCGCGCACTACCTCCCCGAGCACCGCACGGTCGTCCCCGAGCGGCTGATCGGCCACGGGCGCGCGGCGCGCGGGGTGCGCAAGGACGTGGTGCTCTGCGTCGACCAGTCCGGGTCGATGGCCGCGTCCGTCGTCCACGCCTCCGTGTTCGGCGCGGTGCTCGCCTCGATGCGTTCGCTCTCCACCCGGCTCGTCGTCTTCGACACCTCCGTCGTGGACCTCACCGACCAGCTCGACGACCCGGTGGACGTGCTCTTCGGCACCCGGCTCGGCGGCGGCACCGACATCAACCGGGCGCTGGCGTACTGCCAGTCGCGGATCACCCGCCCCGCCGACACCGTCGTCGTGCTCATCAGCGACCTCTACGAGGGCGGCATCCGTGACGAGATGCTGGGGCGGGTCGCGGCGATGAAGGCGTCCGGGGTGCAGTTCGTGGCGCTGCTCGCGCTGTCCGACGAGGGGGCGCCGAGTTACGACCGCGAGCACGCGGCGGCGCTCGCCGCGCTCGGCGCACCCGCCTTCGCCTGCACCCCCGATCTCTTCCCGGAGGTGATGGCGGCGGCGATCGAGCGGCGCCAACTGCCGATACCGGACATGGTGATGCATCAGTGACCAGGGGCTTGCGCCGCCCCCTGTGCGTCATGCAAGGATCAACCTCATCGCCCCGGACGTGAATCCGACCGTCCGGTTCGGCAGGCCCGTCCTGCTCCGTGCGTCCATCCGTCGTGTGCTCCGGCAACGCGTCCCCATATCCCGGAAGGCCCGCTCTTGTCCGCTGTGTTCGCCCTGTCTGCCGCCGTGCGCCTGCCGCGCACGGTGGCCGCGCGGCGAGCGCTGGTGGCGGCGTTCTTCCTCGGGGGCTTCCTGGCCCTGGCGTTCCTGTTCGGCGGTACCGCTCACGCCGCCGGACCGGAGCAGCCGTCCGTGACGGCCGGTCAGGCCCGGGGCTCCGGTGCGTCCGGGCTGCTCGACCCCTCCGGGGCCGACGCCGCCCGGGACCGTGCCGAGCGGGCCGGACAGGCCGGGACCCACACCCGGGAGCGGGCCGCCGAGGCGGCCGACGCCACCGGGGACGCGGTCACCGAGGCCGTGCGCCCGGTCCGGGAGCCGATCGAGCGTCAGACGCGGCCGGTCACCGATCCGGTCGGCGACCTGGTGCGGAACACCGGCGACACACTGCCCGTCGATCTGCCCGACCTCGGTGTCGGCAGCGGAGACGGCGCGGGCTCCGACGGCTCCGCGCCCGGCCACGAGCCGGGTGGGGACCGTGCGGCCCGGGGCGATTCCGCCCCGCGTGCCGAGGGGTCCGCGGTCAGCGCGGCCCCGGCGGGACCGGAGGCGGCGCCGTCCGTCACCGTTCCGTCGCGCACCGCCGACGACGCCGGGCACCGTCCGGTCGTCCGGGCGGTCGCGGGCGCGGCCCAGGACGGTGGCGCCCCGGCGCTGCCCCTTCCCCGGTCCCCCCTCGGGACCGTTCCCCAGTACACCGGCGACAGCGGCGCTCCCCGTGGCGGGGACACCCAGGCCGCACTGCCGCCGTCCGGTACGGACCACTTCGGGCTGCGGCCCGGTGCGATCCGCGCGGAGAGCTCGGCGCCGACGCGCGAGCGGTACGACGAAGTCCTCGAATTCCCCGGATAGGGCAGACCTCACCCCCGTCTGCACAAGACCTGCCGCGCGGGGGCGGGTCAGGTCTGCCCGTCCGACATCCCCCTTGTGAATTCGAAGGACTTCCACGCCATGCGCAAGAACATCCGCCGTTCCCTCCTCGTCGCCGCTGCCGCCACCGGCATCTGGGCCCTGGGCACCGCCGCCGCCAGTGCCGACGAGCTGCCCGCCGTTCCCTCCGCCGACAGCGTCACCAGCACGGTTGACGGCGTCGGCGGGACCGCCGGGGACACCGCCTCCACCGACTCGGTCACCGACACCGTCAAGGGCGCGACCGACGGTCTCGCCGACACCTCCGAGGTCACCGGCACCGCGAAGAAGACCGTGGGCGGCGCCGCCTCGACGGTCACCGGCACCGCCAAGGGCGGCGTGCCCGCCACCGACGGCCTCCCGGGTGTGCCGGACGCCTCCGGCACCGTGGACCGCGTCACCGGCGGCGCCCCTGACGCGGACGCGGACAAGGTCGCCGGGAAGGCCGGGAAGGCCGTGAAGAAGGCGGCCGGCAAGGCCCAGCGGAGCACCGACCTGGACCTGCCCACCGGTGAGGTCCCCGGTGTGGCGGACATCCCGGCCCTCGGCACGCTGCCGGCCGTCCCCGACACCTCCGCGCTGCCCGCCGCGGGCTCCGTGCCGTCCGTCGACGGTGCCGTCCCGGCCGAGCTGCCCACCCGGCTCCCCGCCACCCCGGAGCTGCCCGCCGCCCCCGGCTCGGCCGACGAGCTGCTGGGCGCCCTCGGCGGCGCGGCCGTCCGTCCCGAGCAGCTGACCGGTACGGCGCAGGCCGCCGCGGACGCCGCCCGGCCGACCGTGGACGGCGCCGCCTCCGACGTGCTGCCGCCCGCCGCCCACCGCGTCGTGGTCAAGGTCGTCCCGGTCGCCCAGCTCGCCGTCGGTGACGCCGGTGTGCTGGCCGGTGACGCGGTGGACCACACCACCCCGTACGCGGGCTACGTGACCGGCAGCGCCCAGGGCCATGTGCTCGGCACCGCGTCCAACGTCGTGCCGTTCGTCCAGGACACCGCCGCCGGTGCCGTTCCGGTGGCCCGGCGCGTGGTCGTCACCACCGTGCCGTTCGCGCAGGAGGTGGCCACCAGCACGGTGCCGTTCGCACGGGACCTCGGCACCTCGGCCGTCGTGGACGCCCAGGTCACCGCGGGCAACGCCACCGACGGTGCGAAGAGCCTGCTCCCGGCCGTCCCGGCCGGCCTGACGGACGCCGCCAACATCCCGGCGCTCCCGGTCCTCCCGGCCGTCCCGGCCGATGTGCCGGCCGTCCCGGCCGAGCTGCCGACCGTCTGATCTCCGCGGCGGCCGGTCCGGCCGCACGGACAGCTGTGCCGTACGGCAGCCCTCTTTGGGGAGAGGACTGCCGCTGACCGGGCGGCCCCCTTTGGGGAGGGGGCTCGCCCGGTCGCGGCGTTTCCGGCGGGGCCGCTCCGGCGGGGCCACCGCTTCGCCGCGACACGACCGCACCGGGCGAGGCACCATCGGAATAGATACCCATGGCAGCGATCTGTGACCGTAATCACCGCTCGAGTGTGATCTGCGATTTAGGGTCATCCGGTCCGCGGGGATAACCTGCGTGGCGGACATGCCGCGTACCCGGCGCACGTGTGCCGCCCTCGTCAAAGATCGCGTCCTCACGCTGCCACCGCGGCACGCCCGCGCAGACAACGACCGCGATATCCAGGAAAAGGGACGGACGCGCGTGGACCTGTTCGAGTACCAGGCGAGGGACCTCTTCGCCAAGCACGGTGTACCGGTGCTGGCCGGTGAAGTCATCGACACGCCTGAGGCGGCGCGCGAGGTGGCCGAGCGACTGGGCGGCCGCGCGGTCGTCAAGGCGCAGGTGAAGGTCGGTGGCCGTGGCAAGGCCGGCGGCGTCAAGCTGGCCTCCGACCCGGCGGACGCCGTGGAGAAGGCCAACCAGATCCTGGGGATGGACATCAAGGGCCACACGGTCCACAAGGTGATGCTCGCCCAGACCGCGGACATCAAGGAGGAGTACTACGTCTCCTTCCTGCTGGACCGCACCAACCGCACCTTCCTCGCCATGGCCTCCGTCGAGGGCGGCGTGGAGATCGAGGTCGTCGCGGAGCAGAACCCCGACGCGCTCGCCAAGATCCCGGTGGACGCCATCGACGGTGTGACCGCGGAGAAGGCCGCCGAGATCGTCGCCGCCGCGAAGTTCCCGGCCGACATCGCGGGCCAGGTCACGGAGGTCCTCCAGCAGCTGTGGACCGTCTTCATCAAGGAAGACGCCCTGCTCGTCGAGGTGAACCCGCTGGTCAAGACCGGCGAGGGCCAGATCATCGCGCTGGACGGCAAGGTCTCCCTGGACGCCAACGCCGAGTTCCGCCAGCCGGAGCACGCGGCGCTCGAGGACAAGGACGCCGCCAACCCGCTGGAGGCCGCGGCCAAGGCCAAGGGCCTCAACTACGTCAAGCTCGACGGCGAGGTCGGCATCATCGGCAACGGCGCGGGTCTGGTCATGTCGACCCTCGACGTCGTCGCCTACGCCGGTGAGAACCACGGCAATGTGAAGCCCGCCAACTTCCTCGACATCGGTGGTGGCGCCTCCGCCGAGGTGATGGCCAACGGTCTCGAGATCATCCTGGGCGACCCGGACGTCAAGTCGGTCTTCGTCAACGTCTTCGGTGGCATCACCGCCTGCGACGCCGTGGCCAACGGCATCGTCCAGGCCCTGGAACTGCTGAAGTCCAAGGGCGAGGACGTCAGCAAGCCGCTGGTCGTGCGCCTCGACGGCAACAACGCGGAGCTGGGTCGCAAGATCCTCACCGACGCCAACCACCCGCTGGTGCAGCAGGTGGACACCATGGACGGCGCGGCTGAGCGTGCCGCCGAGCTGGCTGCGAAGTAAGGGACGAGGTCACCAGAAACCATGGCTATCTTCCTCACCAAGGAAAGCAAGGTCATCGTCCAGGGGATGACCGGGTCCGAGGGTCAGAAGCACACCCGTCGGATGCTTGCCTCGGGCACCAACATCGTCGGCGGCGTGAACCCGCGCAAGGCCGGCACCACCGTTGACTTCGACGGCACCGAGGTCCCGGTCTTCGGCTCCGTCAAGGAGGCCATCGACGCCACCGGCGCCGATGTCACGGTCATCTTCGTCCCGGAGAAGTTCACCAAGGACGCGGTCATCGAGGCGATCGACGCCGAGATCCCGCTCGCCGTCGTGATCACCGAGGGCATCGCCGTCCACGACTCGGCCAACTTCTGGGCCTACGCGGGCAAGAAGGGCAACAAGACCCGCATCATCGGCCCGAACTGCCCGGGTCTGATCACGCCGGGTCAGTCGAACGCCGGCATCATCCCGGCCGACATCACCAAGCCCGGCCGTATCGGTCTGGTGTCGAAGTCCGGCACCCTGACCTACCAGATGATGTACGAGCTGCGGGACATCGGCTTCTCGTCCTGCGTCGGCATCGGCGGTGACCCGATCATCGGCACCACCCACATCGACGCCCTGGCCGCCTTCGAGGCCGACCCCGACACCGACCTGATCGTGATGATCGGCGAGATCGGCGGCGACGCCGAGGAGCGGGCCGCGGACTTCATCAAGGCCAACGTCACCAAGCCGGTCGTCGGCTATGTGGCGGGTTTCACCGCCCCCGAGGGCAAGACCATGGGCCACGCGGGTGCGATCGTGTCCGGTTCCTCCGGCACCGCGCAGGCGAAGAAGGAGGCCCTGGAGGCCGCGGGCGTGAAGGTCGGCAAGACCCCGTCCGAGACCGCCCGCCTCGCGCGCGCCGCGCTGGTCGGCTGACGCCTTCACGGCGCCGGTTCCACGGCTGACAGGCGCGGGCCCGCATCACCTCCGGGTGGTGCGGCCCCGCGCCTTTTCCGCTGTCCGCGGGGCGTTCCGGCGGATGTCCGTATCGCCCATAGGGCCGCACACGATAAAAGACGCATAAGCGGACTAAGTGCGACACGGCGACCAATCGCTTGATGTAGGGATGAAACGGCTGTTATTGGCAGCATGGTCGTCGTGACCCAGACGACCGATCGCAGCCCGACGTTGTCCTCACGCGGCCGCGCCGCGCTCCAGCGTCCCTCCGCCGCCCGGGAGGCCTTCCTCGGCGGGGTGGTCGCCGCGGGGCTCGGCCTGGGCGCGTTCTCCGTGGCCGTCCTCCTGTTGTGGATCACCTCTCCGTCCCCGGCGAGCAGCCCCGACGGGGCCCTGCACGTCGCCGCCGACCTGTGGCTGCTCGGCCACGGCGCGGACCTCGTCCGTACCGAGACGCTGTCCGGGCACTCGATGCCCATCGGACTGCTCCCGCTGCTGATCGGCCTGGTGCCGTGCTGGATGCTCTACCGCGCCGCACAGCACGCCGTCTACCAGCAGGAGACCCCCGACGGCGACGGACAGTGGGTGCCCGAGGAGTCCGCCGGGGATCCGCGCACCGCCTTCGCGTGGGTGAGCGGCGGCTATCTGCTGGTGGGCCTGGCGGCCGCGCTCTACGCCGCGTCCGGCCCGCTGCACGTCGATGTGGTGAGCGCGGTGCTCCACCTGCCGGTGGTCGTCGGCACCGTCGCGGCCCTCGGGGTGTGGGTGGCCGACGGGCGGTTCCCGGTGCGGCTCCCCACCCGGTTCAAGGCCCCGCTCCTGCGGCTCCGGGGCGCCGACCGTGCCCTGCGCGCCCTGGTGTGGGTGCGCGGCCGCAGCTGGTGCCGACGCCGTCCGCTGATGGCAGCGCTCCGGGCCGGGGCCAGCTCCCTGCTGGTGCTGATGGGCTGTGGCGCACTGCTCACCGCCACCTCGATGCTCAGTCACTCCGGCGCCGCCCAGCTGGCGTTCCTCCAGCTCAGCGATGTGTGGTCCGGGCGGTTCGCGGTGCTGCTGGTGAGCCTGGCGCTGCTGCCGAACGCGATCGTCTGGGGCGCCGCGTACGGGGTCGGCGCCGGGTTCGCGGCCGGCGGCGGCAGTGTGATCGCCCCGCTCGGGGTCACCTCGACCCCGAAGCTGCCGGACTTCCCCCTCGTCGCGGCGCTGCCCGACGACGGGTCGGGTGTCCCGCTGGTCTGGATGACCGGGGTCACCGCGGGGATGTCGCTGGCGCTCTTCACCGGGATCGCGTCGGCGCGCCGGCTGGGCCGCGGTGACCGGCCCTCCTGGACGCTCACCGAGACCACACTGCTGGCCACGCTGGCCGCGCTGGGCTGTTCGGCCGTGATGGCGCTGCTGGCCGCTGTCTCCGGCGGTCCGCTCGGCGTCGGCATCCTCGCCGACCTGGGTCCGAGCTGGTGGCGTACGGGCGGGGCCACGCTCGGCTGGACGGCGCTGTTCGGGGTACCGGGCGCGCTGGTGGTGCGCTGGTTCCGGCTGTACGTCCCGACGTGGACGACCTGGGACGAGTGGAAGGCGGCCCGGGTCGCGAGCGCGGAGCTGCGGACGCGGAAGCGCCAGGCACGCGTCTCGGAGCGGGCCGCCCGGAAGGCCGAGCGCGAGGCCGAGCACGCGGAGGCGGCGGCGCGGGCGGCGGCGCGGCCGCGGCCCGCGTCGCCCATGGACGACATCGATCTGCGCAAGGCGATGGCCGAGCCGTGGTGGCAGTGGCTCCGCCCGGGCACGCGCGCCGGGTCGTCCCGTCGGCGGAAGCGGGTGCGCGGCGGGGGCGCGGCGGCGGAGACGCGCGCCGTCCAGGATCCCGCCGGGCCCACGACGGTGCCGGTGAACGGTACGGACGGTGCCCCGTCCCGGCCGGCCGGTCCCGCCACGAACGGAGCCGGTGGCGAGGCCACTGCCCCGGGCGCGAACGGGACGTCCGCCGGGAACGGTGCTCCGGCCGGGAACGGGGCTTCCGCGAAGGCCGGTGCTCCCGGCACGAAGGGAGCCGACGGCAAGGCCGGTGGCTCGGGCACGAACGGTGCCCCGGCGGCCGACGGGAGCTCCGCCGGGAAGGGCGCTCAGGCCGCCGGCGGGCGTCCCGGTGCGGGCGGTGCCGACGGCAGGAACGGTGTCCCGGCGGCGAACGGTGCGTCCGGCAGAGCCGGTGCCCCGGCCACGAACGGGACCACCGCGAAGAACGGCGCCCGGTCCACCGCCGCCGGTCCTGGCACGCGTGGTGCCTCCGGACCGGAGGCCGCGGCCGGGGACGGTGGCCCGGAGGCGGACCGGCCGACCCTCGGTACGGCTCCGCATCCGCGCCGTCGGCTGACCTCCTGGCGCAAGCCCACCGTGTCCGTGGCGGCGGAGCCGTCCACCGCGGCGGTGGAGTCGGGCGCGCCGGGCGGCGCCGGGAGCGAGTCCACGGCGTCGTCGCCGGAGGCCGGTGATGACGGCGCGCGGGACGCGTAGCGGCGCGGCCAGGACATACGCACGGCCCGGCAGGCGGTGAGCCTGCCGGGCCGTGTCGTCGTCGGTCGGGGCCCTGGGGTCAGTCCTCGGTGCTGAGCAGCGGACGCAGCTGCTCGGGCAGCAGGTTCTCGCACTGCGTGCGGGAGGTCTGGGTCAGGGCGTCGTCCACACAGGTGTAGTAGTCCTTGTAGACGAGCTGGAGGCTGAAGGTCGCGGCCACGATGGCGAGCGCGAGTCCGCCCGTCACCAGACCGCTGATCGCCGCCGTGGACTGCGGCTTCGACCCGGTGGAGCCGGGCGCGGGCAGCCGGGCGGGAGTGGCGCCGGGCGGCGGGGGCGGTGCGTTCAGCGCGGCCTGCGCGGGCGCCGGGGACGGCGCCGGGCGGCGCGGCTTGGCCCGCAGCGAGCTGATGCCCCAGAACAGGGCCAGCGCGCCGAGCAGCAGTGCGATCTGCGGCAGGCTGAAGAGGGCGAAGAAGAAGCCCCACATGCCCGACAGCAGGGCGTACCGGGCGCGGCGCTGGGCCGGGTCGGTGGGGTCCCAGCGCGGGTTGTTCTGGTTGGCGCCGGTCGGCCGGCCGGCGCCGGGGAGGCCGCCGAAGCCGCCGCCCTGGCGGCCGGGCTGGCGGCTGCTCCACTGACTGCCCCAGGCCGGGGGCTGCTGGCCGTCCTGGCCGTTCTGCCCGTCCTGGCCGCCGTTCTGCCCGTCCTCGGAGCCGTCCCGGCCGTTGCCGCCGTCCGGGTGGTGGCGGGGCTGCCAGGGCTGGTCCGGCAGGTCCTCCGGCGGCGGTGCGAACGGATTGTCCTCGGGGGCGCCGCCGCCCCGGCCACCGGACGGGGGCCCGGCGGAACCGTCCCGGGAGGAGTCCCCGGAGGGGCCGTGGGGCGAGGGCGGGGGTGAGGAGGACGGCGACTGCTGCTCATGCATCAGCGGCGTCGTACGCGACGTGCGGGCGTGCCTCATCGCCGCCCCCCGGTCGAGGCGGGAGTCGGAGTGAGGCGATGAGCCGCGCGGCGGCGTCGGTCCGGCATCTGGAGTGTGTCTTCCCCTTGTGTCGTCGTCCTGCACACCTGATCCGCGACCGGCGGATGCCGGGCGGTCCGGCGGCGCGGGCGCGAGGGTCGTTCCCACGGCGTCAGTTGGATTCGCAGTCCAGACGCTACCTCCCGTGCCCGCCCCCGTCCCCCGGGGGCCGCTTCGTGTGCCGGTATCGTTGCTGACGGTCGGCGGCTTCGTAGAGTTCCCCGGAATTCGCGAGCCCATGACCTTGTACGACCACACAAATGGCAGCACCGCCCGCGAGAAAGATCCACGCTGTGGCCTCCCCGCCTTCCTCCGCCCGCCCCGGGCGCCCCGCCCGCCTCGTCGTACTCGTCTCCGGTTCCGGTACGAACCTCCAGGCGCTGCTCGACGCCATCGACGCGGAGGGGGTGGACTCCTACGGCGCCGAGGTGGTGGCCGTCGGCGCCGACCGCGAGGGCATCGCGGGTCTTGAGCGCGCCGAGCACGCCGGGATCCCCACCTTCGTGTGCCGGGTCAAGGACCACGGCAGCCGGGACGAGTGGGACGCCGCACTGGCCGAGGCCACCGCCGGGTACGAACCCGACCTCGTGGTCTCGGCGGGGTTCATGAAGATCCTGGGCAAGGAGTTCCTCGCCCGTTTCGGCGGCCGCTGCGTCAACACCCACCCCGCGCTGCTGCCCAGCTTTCCCGGTGCCCACGGTGTGCGCGACGCCCTCGCGCACGGTGTGCGGGTGACCGGCTGCACCGTCCACTTCGTCGACGACGGCGTCGACACCGGCCCGATCATCGCCCAGGGCGTGGTCGAGGTCCGGGACGAGGACGACGAGTCCGCTCTGCACGAGCGGATCAAGGAAGTCGAGCGTTCGCTGCTCGTCGAGGTCGTGGGGCGCCTGGCGCGTCACGGCTACCGCATTGAGGGACGAAAGGTAAGGATCCCGTGACCGCCGAAGGTACGAAGCGGCCCATCCGCCGCGCGCTGGTCAGCGTCTACGACAAGACGGGGCTCGAGGAACTGGCCCGCGGGCTGCACACGGCGGGTGTCCAGCTCGTCTCCACCGGCTCGACGGCCGCGAAGATCGCCGCCGCGGGCGTCCCGGTCACCAAGGTCGAGGAGCTGACCGGCTTCCCGGAGTGTCTGGACGGCCGCGTCAAGACGCTGCATCCGCGGGTCCACGCGGGCATCCTGGCCGACCAGCGCCTGGAGGCGCACCGCGAGCAGCTCGGCGAGCTGGGCGTGGAGCCGTTCGAGCTGGTGATCGTCAACCTCTACCCGTTCCGCGAGACCGTCGCCTCGGGCGCGTCGCCCGACGAGTGCGTCGAGCAGATCGACATCGGCGGGCCGTCCATGGTGCGCGCCGCCGCCAAGAACCACCCGTCCGTGGCCGTGGTCGTCAACCCCGGACGGTACGACGAGGTGCTGAAGGCCGTCGCCGACGGCGGCTTCGACCTCGACGGGCGCAAGCGGCTGGCCGCCGAGGCGTTCCAGCACACCGCCGCGTACGACGTGGCGGTGGCCAACTGGTTCGCCCGTGACTACGCCGCCGCCGACGACTCCGGCTTCCCCGAGTTCCTGGGCGCCACCGTCACCCGCGCCAACGTGCTGCGCTACGGCGAGAACCCGCACCAGGCCGCCGCGCTCTACTCCGACGGTTCGGGCAAGGGCCTGGCGCACGCGGAGCAGCTGCACGGCAAGGAGATGTCGTACAACAACTACGTCGACACCGAGGCCGCCCGGCGCGCCGCCCATGACCACGCCGCCCCGTGCGTCGCGATCATCAAGCACGCCAACCCCTGCGGGATCGCGGTCGGCGCGGACGTCGGCGAGGCGCACCGCAAGGCGCACGCCTGTGACCCGCTGTCGGCCTTCGGCGGGGTCATCGCGGTCAACCGCCCGGTGTCGGTCGCCATGGCCGAGCAGGTCGCCGAAATCTTCACCGAGGTCATCGTGGCGCCGGACTACGAGGACGGCGCGGTCGAGGTGCTGGTCCGCAAGAAGAACATCCGCGTGCTGCGCTGCGCGGACGCCCCCGAGGCGACCGTGGAGGAGCGCCCGGTCGAGGGCGGTGCGCTGGTCCAGGCCAAGGACCGGTTCCAGGCCGAGGGCGACGACCCGGCGCACTGGACGCTGGCCACCGGTGCGGCGCTGGACGCCGACGGTCTGGCCGAGCTGTCCTTCGCCTGGCGCGCCTGCCGCGCCGTGAAGTCCAACGCGATCCTGCTGTCCAAGGAGGGCGCCACGGTCGGCGTCGGGATGGGCCAGGTCAACCGGGTCGACTCGGCGAAGCTTGCCGTGGAGCGGGCGGGGGAGGAGCGGGCGCGCGGTGCGTACGCCGCCTCCGACGCCTTCTTCCCCTTCCCGGACGGCTTCGAGGTGCTGGCCCGCGCCGGGGTCCGCGCCGTGGTGCAGCCGGGCGGTTCGGTCCGTGACGAGCAGGTCGTCGAGGCCGCCGCGAAGGCGGGCGTGACCATGTACTTCACCGGCACCCGCCACTTCTTCCACTGAGTCGTCCGTCACCACCAGGCCGCACCCCCGGGTCCGGGGGTGCGGCCTTTGCGCGGCCCGGCCGCGACCGAGGCTTTGCGCGGCCCCGCCGCACCTGATTGGATCCGACGTCCCCGCATCCGGGAGGATGAAAGACATGACCGCCCAGATTCTCGATGGCAAGGCAACCGCAGCCGCGATCAAGTCCGACCTCGTCGCGCGCGTGGAGGCGCTGAAGGCGCAGGGCATCCACCCCGGACTGGGGACGGTGCTGGTCGGCGAGGACCCCGGCAGCACGTGGTACGTGGCGGGCAAGCACCGCGACTGCGCCGAGGTGGGTATCGCCTCCATCCGGCGCGATCTGCCGGAGACCGCCACCCAGGAGGAGATCGAGGCGGTGGTCCGCGAGCTGAACGAGGACCCGGAGTGCACCGGGTACATCGTCCAGCTCCCGCTGCCCAAGGGCATCGACACCAACCGCGTGCTGGAACTGATGGACCCCGCCAAGGACGCCGACGGACTGCACCCGATGAACCTCGGCCGCCTGGTGCTGAACGAGCCCGGACCCCTGCCGTGCACCCCCCAGGGCGTCATCCAGCTGCTGCGCCACCACGGTGTGGAGATCAAGGGCGCGCATGTGGTGGTCGTCGGCCGCGGGATCACCGTCGGCCGCTCGATCGGGCTGCTGCTGACCCGGCGCTCCGAGAACGCCACGGTCACCCTGTGCCACACCGGTACCCGTGATCTGCCCTCGGTGCTGCGCCAGGCCGACATCATCGTGGCGGCGGCCGGGGTGCGGCACCTGGTCAAGCCGGAGGACGTCAAGCCGGGCGCCGCGGTGCTGGACGTGGGTGTCAGCCGGGACGAGCACGGCAAGATCGCCGGAGATGTGCACCCCGGGGTGTCCGAGGTGGCGGCGTGGATCTCGCCGAACCCCGGCGGAGTGGGCCCGATGACCCGCGCCCAGCTCCTGGTGAACGTGGTGGAGGCCGCCGAGCGCGCGGCGGGGGCGGCCGACGGCGGAGCCGGTCATGACGGCTGAGGCGAGCGAACCGGCGGCGGGTGAGCCACAGACCGGGCCTCCCGCCCGGAAGTCGCGGCGCTTCCCGCTGATCACCCGGGACACCGCGCGTCCGGAGGGCGGTGGCCGGGCGGCGTCCGGCGGCGCTCCGGCGCCGGTGCGCCAGTGGCCGCTGCTCACGGTGATGGGCGGGGTCGGCCTGGGGCTGATGATCGTCGCCCTGGACGCCTTCCGGGCGGGCACCCTGGTGATCGGCCTCGCGCTGCTGGCGGGCGCGGTGCTGCGGTGGGCGCTGCCGGAGGTCGGGATGCTCGCGGTGCGGTCGCGCTTCACCGACATGCTCACGTACGGGCTGCTGGGCGCGGTGATCGTGCTGCTGTCCCTGATGGCCCAGCCGCATCCCTGGGTGACGATTCCGTTCCTGGAGGATCTGGTCCACTTCACGGTGCGCTAGGCCCTGTCCTGCCGGTCTTCGCGGGCCCGCGACGCCTGGCACCGCGCCTCGCCGCGTTGTCGGGATCATCAGGGCCTAGCCGGGTTGACGCTCCCTCAGGAGCTGCCCCGGACGAACGGCGGCCCGTCCTCTCCCCCGTGGGAGGACGGGCCGCCGTTCGGCTGTGGGCCGGGTCCTTCGGACCCGGCGACGGTCCGCCCTCTCCCCCGAGGAAGGACGGACCGTATGGGCCTCAGCGTTGTGTGTCGGCTGTGCGGGATCAATGGACGTTGGCAGCCTGTGGCGCGGAGGTGACCATTCCGGTACGAGTTCTCGGCTGCGCAACGATGAGCTGGGGCGCAGGAGCGCGCTCGGCGTATATCGAAAGCCGCTATGCGCCCCCGGCGGAGGAACTGACATCCTGGAGAAGATTCACCGGATCTACACGGGGGGAACAGGGGGAGGCCATGCCTCGCTGGAGGGAGCTTCCGGAAGAACTTGACCCGCAGGTGCGGGAGTTCACCGGTCAGCTGCGCAGGATCGTCGACCGCAGCGGAATGAGCGTGGTGGCCGTCGCCGACCGCACCGGCTTCAGCAAGAGTTCCTGGGAGCGGTACCTCAACGGACGGCTGCTGCCGCCGCAGCGCGCGGTGGAGGCGCTGGCGGAGGCCACCGGCGCCGGGACCCATCACCTCATCACCCTCTGGGAGTTGGCGGAAAGGTCCTGGAGCCGCTCCGAGAACCGGCACGACGTGACGATGGAGGCCATCAGCGTCGCCCAGGCGCGGGCCGCCATCGAGGAGTTCGCGCCGGAGGAGGAGAAGAAGGGAAGGGGCGGGAAGAACGGCCGGCGCGCCGACGGGCCCGCGCGGACGGAGCGCACAGGGCGGTCCGTCGACCTGCCCGGACCGGAGCAGCCGCTGCTGCCCACCGCTCCGGCCGCCACGGCCCCCGCGGCTCCGGTGTCCTCCGTGCCTCCCACGCCACCCGCCGCCACGCCCGCTGCCCCACCTCCCGCCGCGCACCCGGCCGCGCATCCGGACGCGCCCGCCGAGGGGAAGAAGGGCGGGCGGCGCC
This sequence comes from Streptomyces sp. NPDC045899, assembly GCF_056431485.1. NCBI lineage: Bacteria > Bacillati > Actinomycetota > Actinomycetes > Kitasatosporales > Streptomycetaceae > Streptomyces > Streptomyces sp. NPDC045899. The sequence continues at coordinate 108,792 of NZ_JBWKKP010000021.1, read as the reverse complement.
GGATCGCGCTGTTCGCCGGGGGCGTCGTGGGCTCGCTGCTGCTCGCCGCCGGGGCCGTGGCGCTGGTCGGCACGGGCGGCGACGACGGGAAACCGGCGGCGGCCCCGAAGACCGCCCCGGCCACCACCGCGCCCAGCCTGCCGCGCGGGGTGAAGTGCGCGGGGAAGGGCTGCGCCGGCAAGGACCCGGAGGACATGGGCTGCGGCGGCGCGAAGGCGACGACCTCCGCCAACCTCACGGTGGGCACCGCCTACGTCGAGGTCCGCTACAGCGAGACCTGTGGCGCGGCCTGGGCCCGGATCACCCGGGCGGCCCCCGGCGACGAGATACGGGTCACCGCCCCCGGCGGTGGCGCGGGGGCCGGTCAGCGGGGCGAGGTCGACGCCGACGGCGACGCGTACACGCGGATGGTTCCGGTGGAGACCACTGCGCAGGCCACCGCCTGCGCCACGCTGACCAGTGGAAAGCGTGGCTGCACGGACCGTACCGCGAACGGGTGAGAGGGCTCTTCGGAACTCGTCCGGACGATTTTTGATTCAGGGGGAATGACACTCGGGAATGGGGGCAGACGCACGCCGACCCCCCCACGGGTGCGGCTATGGGCGGCCGCCTGCACTCCCCCTCCTGGCAGGCGGCCGCCCAGGCATGTGAGCGGTGAGCGGTGACACAGAGGCCCGGGAGGCCGGGCCCGTGACGCCGTCCGATAGCCTGACGCAGGTATCTCGACACCAAGAGATCTTGACAGAAAACACAGCGCAGGAGACCGCCATGACCCGCACTCCCGTCAATGTCACCGTCACCGGCGCGGCAGGCCAGATCGGCTACGCGCTGCTCTTCCGTATCGCCTCCGGTCAGCTGCTCGGCCCGGACGTGCCGGTCGCGCTGCGTCTCCTGGAGATCCCACAGGGACTGAAGGCCGCCGAGGGCACCGCGATGGAGCTCGACGACTGCGCCTTCCCGCTGCTGCGCGGCATCGACATCTCCGATGACCCGAACGTGGCCTTCGACGGCGCCAACGTGGCGCTGCTCGTGGGCGCCCGTCCGCGCACCAAGGGCATGGAGCGGGGCGACCTGCTCGAGGCCAACGGCGGCATCTTCAAGCCGCAGGGCAAGGCCATCAACGACCACGCCGCGGACGACATCAAGGTCCTCGTGGTCGGCAACCCGGCCAACACCAACGCGCTCATCGCGCAGGCCGCCGCGCCGGACGTACCGGCCGAGCGCTTCACCGCGATGACCCGGCTGGACCACAACCGCGCCCTGTCGCAGCTGTCGAAGAAGACCGGGGTGCCGGTCGCCGAGATCACCAAGCTGACGATCTGGGGCAACCACTCCGCCACCCAGTACCCGGACGTCTTCCACGCCGAGGTCGCCGGCAAGAACGCCGCCGAGGTCGTCAGCGACGAGCAGTGGCTCGCCGACACCTTCATCCCGACCGTCGCCAAGCGCGGTGCGGCGATCATCGAGGCGCGCGGCGCGTCCTCGGCGGCCTCCGCCGCCAACGCGGCCATCGACCACGTCCACACCTGGGTGAACGGCACCGACGCCGGTGACTGGACCTCCGCCGGTGTGGTCTCCGACGGTTCCTACGGTGTGCCGGAGGGCCTGATCTCCTCCTTCCCGGTCACCGCGAAGGACGGCGCGTTCGAGATCGTCCAGGGCCTGGACATCAACGAGTTCTCGCGCACCCGGATCGACGCCTCGGTCAAGGAGCTCGAGGAGGAGCGCGAGGCGGTGCGCGGTCTCGGCCTCATCTGACGCCTGAGCGGCGCCCGTTCTCCATCGGGCAGTCATCCGAAGGGTCACACTCCGGTATTCACTCCGGAGTGTGACCCTTCGGCCATTCCCTGTGAAGTCGGCTCATCCTCCCCTACCGTGGGAGGAGTTGACGCCGGCCTCGGGGGGAGAGCATGGCCAGGGACAGTCGCGCCGATCACGCCGTACGTCCGCCGCGTCCACGGCCGGAGCCCGTGCGCCCCGTTCCCTCGTCACCCTCACCCCACACCAGCAGCGAGGCCACCCGGCTGCTGTGCGCGGGCACCTATCTCGACGACGACTTCCGGGACGCCGTCGTGGACGAGCTGTATGTCCACGAGGAGCGCTCCGTGGCGCCGTCCCTCGGGGTCGACGCGGCCCGGGTGCTCGCCCACGCACTGCGCGCCCGCCGGGTGGAGGCGGGCTGGACGGCGCTGCTGGCGGCGTTATGGCTGATGGACTTCCTGCTCGCCAAGGGCTTCTTCTACGCCTTCCTGCTGTCCAGCGCACTGCTGCTGATGGCCTCCTGGGCCAGGGGCGGCGCCTCCGGCCCGTTCCGCGCCGACTATCCGGGGGCCGACCGGGTCGGGCTCTACCGGCGGCGGCTGGCCGCGGTGCTGCGGGTGGCCGGATGGCTCACGCTGGTCTCCTATGTGGCCGGCGCCCTCGAGCTGGCCCTCGCCGATGACGCGGACCCGACCGCGCTGAGCGTCGCGCTGCCGCCGCAGCTGCTGGCCGGGGCGGATCCCACCGCGGCCTGGTTCGCGCTGCTGATCCCCGCCGCGATGGCCGGTGTGGTCGCCTGGCACCGGGAGCACATCGCCCGGGTGCTGGCCACCGAGCTGGATCAGACGGCCTTCGCCGACCCCGGCAGGGACCCGGCCGAGCGGTTCGACGGCGCCCGCTTCCAGCGGGTGCGCGCCCTGATCCGGCGCGAGCAGCACGCACCGGCGATCCTCTACCACGATCAGCACCCCTTCCTCGGCGCGGGCACCGCCCATGCCACCTGGACCCTCGCCGTGGAGCTGCGCCCGCGCGAGGGCGCCACGGCCGTACCACTGGACAACCGCGTGATCCTGGAGCGGATCCGCCCGCTGGTCGAGGCGCTGCGCACACCGTCCGCCGGCCATGCCCCGCAGGACGGCGCGGTCCGTGACCGGCTGCGCGGTCTGGAGCTGGACGAGTGTGTCTTCCTCAAGGCCACCGGTCTGCGCAGCCGGTCCCTGGTGCCGTACGGCGAGGCGGAGTTCGCCCGGGAGCGGGCCGAGGCCGTCGAGGAGGGCGGGGAGATCCGCCGTCACTTCCTGCGGGTCCGGGTCGGGGCGTGGCGGGAAGAGGTCGTGGTCACCGTCTTCGTGCGGGTGCACACCCAGGGCGGCATGCTGATGCTGGAGTTCGCGCCCCATGTGCTGCGCCCGATCCGCCCGGCCTTCCGCGCGGTCGACCGGATCTCCGACTCCCACCGCCGGGGCGGGATGCCGGGCAAGGCGGTCTGGGCGCTGGCCCGCACCCCGACGGCGGCGGGCCGGTCGCTGATCAGTCTCTTCCAGTCGCTCGCCTTCCTCTGGCGGATGTACGCGGGCGGTTATGACGCCGCGATCCCCGACGGCCCCTGGGCCTCGGTGCGTGAGCTGGGCAGTGACACCGGAGCCTCGCTGTTCCAGGAGATGGACGTCAGCCGCTATCTGAAGAGCGTCGAGGACCGGGTGGCCAATGGCGTCCGGCAGGCGCTGGCCGAAGCCGGCTGGGAGACCGGCGAGTTCGAGCAGAAGGTCATCAACGTCAGCGGCGGCGGCATCTTCATCGAGTCCGCCGAGAACAGCGCCCTCAGCTTCGGCGACAACAACACCATCAGCAACACCCCACGCAATGGAGCGGGAGGCGGCCATGACGACGGCTGACACGGACGGCGAGCACGGCCCGACGAACGGCGGCGGGCGGAAGTTCGGGGACATCCGCATCGGCGGTGTGCGCGGCAGCACGGTCAGCTTCGGCGACCACAACCGCATCGTGAACGCGCCGCAGAGCGAGGCGGCGTGCGACCCGGCGTACGAGGAGCTGCTGGAGGCGGTCCGGCAGCTCGCTGCCGATCTGGAGCGGATGGTCCCCGGACCGGAGGTCCAGGCCCTGTCCAATGAACTGGCCACCGCCCAGGAAGAGATCCAGCGCACCGGCCGGGCCGGGGTCGGGCGGCTGGCCCGGGTGCGGGCCCTGCTCCAGGACGCCAGCGCCAGCATCGGCATGCTCGCGTCGGGCGTCGCCGTGGGGCAGGCGGTCGGCGTGCTGCTGGGCGGTTGAGATGACCACCCCGGGTGGCGGGCACGGCCCCCGCTGGGACGAGGAGACACAGCGCTGGGTGGGGGAGGGCGCGGGGCCGTCGGCCCCGGGCCGCCGGCCGCCCTGGCCCCATCAGGGCGTGGTGCTGCTGTCGGTGCTCGCGGTCCTGCTGGTCGGCGGGATCGGCTTCGGCGTCTGGAAGTTGCTGGACGGTGACGGCGACGGCAAACCGGACCGGAGCGGTTCCACCGCGAGCGCGGAGTGGCCGAACGGGGACGGCGTACCGCCCCCGTCGTCCTCCGCGTCCACTCCGTCCACTCCGTCCACTCCGTCCACTCCGTCCTCCCCCGTGCCTTCGTCGCCGCAGTCCGTGGTGCCGTCGGCCTCCTCGGGTGCGGGCGGCGAGGCACCCGCGGGCTATGTGCGCACCCGGGACCCGGAGGGCTTCACCCTCGATGTCCCGGTGGGCTGGCAGCGGGTGAAGCGCGATACCGGGGTGTTCTACGAATCGTCCGACGCCAGCGGTCTGATCCAGGTCTTCGCGCTGACCGAGCCCGAGATCACCCCGTATGAGGCGCTGCGCCAGGCGGAGACGGGACTGCGCAAGAACCCCGGCTACCACCGCTACCGGCTGGAGCGGCTCGGCCCCGGCGACGGGGCGGACGCGGAGCTCGAATACGGCTACCGCAGCGAGAAGCACGGTCAGCGCCGCATCCTCGACCGTGCCTTCTCCGGGGAGAACGGAGTGCAGTACGCGGTGCTGATCGCGGGTCCGGCCGCGGACTGGCCGGAGCAGCGGAAGCGGCAGGAGATCGTGCTGGACGCCTTCTGCCCCACCGCGTACTGCCCGGCGGGATCGGAGCCGTAGGGCGGGCGGTGCCACGGGCGGTGGCCCGCGTCCGGTGTGGTCGGCCCGCGTTCGGTGCGGTGGACCGGATCCGGCGAAGTATCCGGGATCGAGACGGTGGCAGACGAGGCGATGTCCCTCATACTGGGTTCTCCGTATGTCGGCTAACTCGCCTTATCGGCAGATGAGTTCCGCTATGGGGGGGGCGTTCATGGAGCACGGGGGGCCGGGCGACCGGCAGCAGTGGCCGGACGGCGAGGGGCAGCGCCAGGAGGCCGCATGGCAGTGGGATGACACGCTCGCGGACGGTGCGCCGCAGTGGGCACCGGCACCGCCGCCATCCCCACCGCCGGTGCCGGGCGCCGAGACCCGCCGGGTGTACCAGGCGCTGGCCGTGGCGGTCTTCCTGGCCGTCGGGGCCGCGTTCTCCGGCTGGGTGGCGTTCGGCGAGGACGGGGACACCGGATACCGGGCCGGTCCACTGCCGGGGGTGAGCGAAAGCCCCTCCACGGCCACGGACGCCCCGACGACCGACGGTGTGCCCACCTCCGATCCCTGGACCGAGGTGCCCACCGGGTCGGCCACCGATGTGCCCACGGATCTGCCCGGGGTGCCCTCACCATCGGCCACCCCGTTCGGCGACCCGTCGTCCCCCTCGCTGACCGGCGGTGCTCCTCCCGCGGGCTACAGCACCCAGAGCGATCCGGCCGGATTCCATCTGGCCGTCCCGGACGGCTGGGAGCGCTCCGTCGAGGGCGTCAGCGTCTTCTACACCTCACCCGACGACGGCACCATGATCCAGGTCTTCGAGCTGCACGGCCCCGAGGCCACCCCGTACGCGTCGGCCCAGGAGGCGGAGCGGCTGGCCTCCCGCCACCGCGGCTACGAGCAGGTCACCCTGGCACCGCTCGGCACCGCCGCCATGGACCCGGCGGAGCTGGAGTACACCTACCGGAGCAAGAGCGAGGGCCACCGGCGGATCATGGACCGCCGCTTCGCCGCGCCCAGCGGCACGATGTACGCGGTGCTGGTCATCGGCCCGTCCGGGGACCGGGCGAATGAGCAGGAGGTCCACCAGGCGGCCCTGGACACCTTCTGTCCCACGGCCTACTGCACGACCGAGTGACCGGACCACCACCTCGGGTGACGTGAGCCCCACCACTTTCCTTCACGAAGTGGGCATAGGTTCGCCCTATCGGGTTAGGGGTCCTTGTTGCTGGCGTGGCCAGTGGGAAAGACCGCAGAACCGGAAGGCAGAACGACGTGTCGGCAGTCGAGACCATTCATGTGGACGGGGTGTGGCGGGCGGCCGCATCCGGCGCGCAGCGGGAGGTCCTCGACCCCGCGGACGCCAAGACCCTCGCCGTGGTGGCCGAGGGTGGCGCCGAAGACACCGACGCGGCCATCGCCGCTGCGCGGCGCGCTTTCGACGAGGGCCCCTGGCCCGGTACCCCGGTGGCCGAGCGGGCCGCGCTGCTGCGCCGCGTGGCCGATCTGCTCCAGCGCGACCGGGAGACCATCGCGCTCATCGAGAGCCGGGACACCGGCAAGACCCTCGAGGAGGGCCGGGTCGACGTCGATGACGTGACCAACGCCTTCCGCTACTTCGCCGACCAGGTGACGGGCGAGTCCGCTGGACGCGTGGTGGACGCCGGCACCCCCGATGTGCACAGCGTCGTGGTCCATGAGCCGGTCGGCGTCTGCGCGATGATCACCCCCTGGAACTATCCGCTGCTCCAGGCCAGCTGGAAGGTGGCCCCCGCGCTGGCGGCGGGCAACACCTTCGTGATCAAGCCCAGTGAAGTGACCCCGCTGTCCACCGTCCACCTGGTGAAGCTGCTGGTCGAGGCCGGGCTGCCGGCCGGTGTGGCCAACCTGGTGACCGGCGCCGGTGACCCCGTGGGCGCCCGGCTGTCCGAGCACCCGGATGTGGACCTGGTGTCCTTCACCGGTGGTCTGGTCAGCGGCACCAAGGTGGCCCAGGCCGCCGCGCCGACCGTGAAGAAGGTCGCCCTGGAGCTCGGCGGCAAGAACCCCAATGTCGTCTTCGCCGACGCCTGCTCCACCGCCGAGGGCTTCGACACCGCCGTCGACCAGGCACTGAACGCCGCGTTCATCCACAGCGGCCAGGTCTGCTCCGCCGGTGCCCGGCTGATCATCGAGGAGTCGGTGCGGGAGCGCTTCGTGGCCGAGCTGGCCCGTCGCGCCGAGAAGATCAAGCTGGGCCGGGGCACCGAGGAGGGTGTCGAATGCGGCCCCCTGGTCTCCGCCCAGCAGCTGGACAAGACCGAGACGTATGTCGCCTCCGCCCTGGAGGAGGGCGCGCTGCTGCGCTGCGGCGGCAAGCAGCCCGAGGCCTCCTCGGTCCGTCCCGCCACCGGTTACTTCTACCTGCCGACCATCCTCGACCAGTGCCACCGCGAGATGCGCGTGGTGCGCGAGGAAACGTTTGGGCCGATTTTGACGGTCGAGTCCTTCCAGACCGAGGACGAGGCCGTCACACTCGCCAATGACACGGAGTATGGACTCGCCGGCGCCGTCTGGTCCGCCGACACCGCACGGGCCCGCCGCGTCGCCGCCCGACTGCGGCACGGCACCGTGTGGATCAACGACTACCACCCCTACCTCCCGCAGGCCGAATGGGGCGGGTTCGGCAAGTCCGGTGTCGGGCGTGAGCTCGGCCCGTCCGGGCTGGCCGAATACCGGGAGTCCAAGCATGTCTACGAGAACCTGCGGCCCAGCCCGGTGCGCTGGTTCGGCGGCTGACACCCCACCGCCGGCGTCCCTCCCGGACGGCGCCGGACCCGGCCCGCCCCCGGGCCCCGGTCCGGCCGCGCCCGGCGAGGCGCCGGCGGTCCGCACCGAGATCCGTCCCCAACCGGGGCGTCAGCCCCATGGCCCGCGCTGTCGCGGGCCCCTGCAAGACCGCGAGGAGTAACCCCCACCATGTCCGTACCTGAAGGCTATGACTACGTCGTCATCGGCGGCGGCACCGCAGGATCGGTGATCGCCTCCCGGCTCACGGAGGACCCGGACATCCGCGTCGCCGTCATCGAGGGCGGTCCCACCGATATCGACCGCCCCGATGTGCTCACCCTGCGCCGCTGGCTGGGGCTGCTCGGCGGCGACCTCGACTACGACTACCCCACCACCGAGCAGCCGCGCGGCAACTCCCACATCCGGCACAGCCGGGCGCGGGTGCTCGGCGGGTGCTCCTCGCACAACACCCTGATCTCCTTCAAGCCGCTGCCGGGCGACTGGGACGAGTGGGCCGCGGCCGGTGCCGAGGGCTGGGACGCCACGTCCATGGACCCGTACTTCGACCGGCTGCGCAACAACATCGTCGCCGTGGACGAGAAGGACCGGAACGCCATCGCGCGTGACTTCGTGGAGGCCGCCCAGGCCGCCGCCGGGGTGCCGCGGGTGGAGGGCTTCAACAAGAAGCCCTTCCACGAGGGCGTCGGCTTCTTCGACCTCGCCTACCACCCGGAGAACAACAAGCGCTCCTCGGCGTCGGTCGCCTATCTGCATCCCTTCCTGGACCGGCCCAATCTGCACCTGATGCTGGAGACCTGGGCGTACCGGCTGGAGCTGGACGCGACCGGCCGTGCCACCGGGGTGCGGGTGCGCACCAAGGACGGCGAGGAACTCCTGATCGAGGCGTCGCGCGAGGTGCTGGTCTGCGCGGGCGCGGTGGACACCCCCCGGCTGCTGATGCACTCCGGTATCGGCCCCAAGGCCGATCTGGAGGCGCTGGGCATCCCGGTGGTCCATGATCTGCCGGGCGTCGGCGAGAACCTGCTCGACCATCCCGAGTCGGTGATCGTGTGGGAGACGGACGGCCCCATCCCGGACAACTCCGCGATGGACTCCGACGCGGGTCTGTTCGTCCGGCGCGACCCCGACTCCCGGGGCCCGGACCTGATGTTCCACTTCTACCAGATCCCGTTCACCGACAACCCCGAGCGGCTGGGCTACGAGAAGCCCGAGCACGGGGTGTCGATGACTCCCAACATCCCCAAGCCGCGCAGCCGCGGCCGGCTCTACCTCACCAGCGCCGACCCGGCCGTGAAGCCCGCCCTGGACTTCCGCTACTTCACGGACGAGGAGGACTACGACGGCCGTACCCTGGTCGACGGCATCCGGATCGCCCGGGAGATCGCCAAGACCGAGCCGCTGGCGGGCTGGCTGAAGCGCGAGGTCTGCCCGGGGCCGGAGGTCACCTCGGACGAGGAGATCAGCGAGTACGCCCGTAAGGTCGCGCACACCGTGTACCACCCGGCGGGCACCTGCCGCATGGGCGCCACCACGGACGAACAGGCCGTGGTCGGCCCCGACCTGACAATCCGCGGACTGCACGGCGTACGTATCGCCGACGCGTCCGTGTTCCCCACCATGCCCGCGGTGAACCCGATGATCGGCGTTCTGATGGTGGGCGAGAAGTGCGCCGAACTGCTCACCCAGGACCATCGCCGATCCCGGGACCGAGCCCCGCAATCCGCTCCCGGAGGTGACGCCTGATGTCTGCGACTACGGTCTCCAAGACCCCCGAGTCCCCTGAGAAGTCCGAGAACAACGGCACGGCACCCGTGTTCTCCGTCCGTGGCCTGTGGAAGGTCTTCGGACCGAAGGCCGACCGCATACCCGGCTCCGCCGAGGCGAAGCTCTCGGCGGAGGAACTGCGTGCCCGCACCGGATGCACCGCCGCCGTCCGCGATGTCTCCTTCGACGTCCAGCCGGGCGAGGTGTTCGTGGTCATGGGGCTGTCGGGCTCCGGCAAGTCCACCCTGGTGCGCTGTCTGACCCGGCTGATCGAGCCCACCGCCGGTGAGCTGAGCATCGACGGCGAGGATGTGCTCGCCATGGACAAGAACCGGCTGCGCGATCTGCGCCGCCACCGGGCCGCCATGGTCTTCCAGCACTTCGGACTGCTGCCGCACCGCTCGGTGCTGGACAACGTCGCCTACGGTCTGGAGATCCAGGGCGTGGGCAAGGCCGAACGTCGCGCCAGGGCCGCCAAGGTGGTCGAGAAGGTCGGCCTCACCGGTCTGGAGCGCCGCCGCCCCGGTCAGCTCTCCGGCGGTCAGCAACAGCGTGTCGGACTCGCCCGCGCCCTCGCGGTCGACCCCGAGGTGCTGCTGTTCGACGAGCCGTTCAGCGCGCTGGACCCGCTCATCCGGCGGGACATGCAGGAAGAGGTCATCCGCCTGCACCACGAAGAGGGCCGCACGATGGTCTTCATCACCCACGACCTCAGCGAGGCGCTGCGGCTCGGCGACCGGATCGCGCTGATGCGCGACGGCGGGATCGTCCAGCTCGGCACCCCCGAGGAGATCGTCGACTCCCCGGCCGACGACTACGTACGGGACTTCGTCCGCGATGTGCCGCGTGAGCAGGTCATCACCGTGCGCAAGGCCATGCGGCCCGCGGACGGCGACGAGGCCACCGACGGTGCCTCCGTGGCCCCCGGTGTGACCGTGGCCGAGGCGATCGAGGTGGCCGCCCGCAGCGGTGGCCCGGTCCGGGTGGTCGAGGACGGCCGTTGTATCGGCATCGTCGACCATCAGCGACTGCTCGCCGTGGTCGCGGGGGTGGAGGCAGGGGTGGTCCCAGCATGAGCGTGACCACCACCGCCCCCGACAAGACGTCCCTCGAGAAGAGAGATCCGGACGGAGCGCCCCGACGGGCCGAAGGGCTCAAGGCGCTGCTGACCCACCCTCTCGGGCGCAAGCTGGTGCCTCTCACTGTCCTCGCCGTGGTGCTGATACCCATCGCCGCGGTGCTGTGGGGCAGCGGCGCCTGGCCGAGCGAGCTCAGTCACGATGTCAAGGCGCCGCTGGACTCCGTGAACCAGTGGATCATCGACAACCGTGACACCCACCCCCTGTTCCTGTACTTCCTGCTGTACTTCAGCAACGCGGCCACGGACTCGGTCGACGCCGTCTACAACCTGCTGGACTCGCTGGGCTGGATCGGGGTCACCGCCACCGCCGTTCTCTTCGCCTGGCGGGCCGGGGGCCTCGGCCGGGCCGGTCTGAAGGTCGCGGGCATCACGCTCGGAGCGTTCGCCGTCTGCGGACTGCTCGGGATGTGGGACCCCACCATGATCACCCTCGCGCTGATGGTGGTGGCGGTCGCCGTTTCGGCCGTCCTCGGCGCGCTGCTCGGGCTCGCCGCCGGTCTGTCCGAGCGCTTCAACCGGATGTTGCGGCCCGTGCTGGACACCATGCAGGTGATGCCGGCCTTCTCCTACCTGCTGCCCATGGTGCTGATCTTCGGCCCCGGTACACCGGCCGCGCTGTTCTCGACGGTCATCTACGCCGCGCCGCCGATGACCCGGCTCACGGCGCTCGGTCTGCGCGGAGCCGACCCGGCCGTGCTGGAGGCGTCGTCTTCGCTGGGGGCGAGCTTCTGGCAGCGCCTGCTGACCGCTCGACTGCCGCTGGCCCGTAAGCAGATGCTCCTCGGGCTCAACCAGACGATCATGATGGCGCTGTCGATGGTGGTCATTGCGTCCATCGTCGGTGCGGGCGGTCTGGGCGAGGAGGTGTTCACCGCGCTGTCGACGACGGATGTCGGCAAGGCACTCGCCGCGGGTCTGCCGATCGTCCTGATCGCCGTCTGGCTGGACCGTACGACCGGGGCCGCGGGCGAACGGTTCGGCGCGACCGCGGCGGCCGAAGCGACCGGGGCCCGGCGGCTGTTGCACGGCTGGCGGGCCTGGGCGCTGGTGACGGCCGGCGCTGTGGTGGCGACCGTGGCCGGCCGGCTGGCCGGGGCGACGCTGTGGCCGGAAGCCTGGGTGTACGAGATCTCCACGCCCGTCAACAAGTTCCAGGAGTGGATCACCAACAACCTCTACCAGGACGTACCTGTCCTGGGTGGCACCAAGGTCTGGGCCGACCACATCACCGAGTGGATGATCAACCCGCTCCGTGACGGTCTGCTGGACGCCCCGTGGTGGCTGTTGCTGCTGCTGGTCGCTGTTCTCGCACTGCTGGTCGGCACCTGGGGCACCGCGCTCACCGCCGTGCTGGCCATGGCGGCCGTCGGTGTGCTGGGTGTCTGGCCGAAGACGCTGGACACGCTTTCGCAGGTGCTCGTGGGCCTCGCGCTGACCCTGTTGCTGGGCTTCGCGATCGGCATTCTCGCGGCCCGGGTCGGATGGGTGGAACGCTGGCTGCGGCTGGTGCTCGATGTGCTGCAGACGCTGCCGCAGTTCGTCTATCTCATCCCGGTCGTGGCGCTGATGGGCGTCGGCCGCGTCGCGGCGATCACCGCGGCGGTGGCCTACGCGCTGCCGGCCGTCGTCCGTATCACCACCCAGGGCATCAAGGAGGTCGACCCGGCGGCGCTCGAAGCCGCCCGCTCCATGGGAGCCAGCGGAGCCCAGCAACTGCGTCAGGTGCAGTTGCCACTGGCCCGGCCCGCGCTACTCGTCGCCGTCAACCAGGGCGTGGTGCTGGTCCTCGCCGTGGTCGTCGTCGGTGGTCTGGTCGGCGGTGGCGCTCTCGGATACGACGTGGTCTTCGGCCTCGCGCGCGGAGAACTCGGAGTGGGTCTGGTGGCCGGTGCGGCCATCGTCTGTCTCGGCCTGGTACTCGACCGGGTCACCCAGCCCACCGCCGCTACCCGCAAGGAGAGCTGAGGTCCCGTGAACAGTACGGCCGATGCCGTCACCCCCCGTGCCACACCCCCGAAGAAGAGGAACATATTCGTCATGATGAACAGCAAGCGGGTTCGCAGAACTCTTGTCGCCGCCACCGGAGCCGTCGGCCTGGTCGCGCTGAGCGCGTGCGGTGCCGCGGACACAGGCAAAAAGAACGAAGTGGGCGGCGACAAGGCCGTGACGCTGACGGTTCCTTCCTGGGTCGGCGCGGAGGCCAACGTTGCCGTGGCCAAGTACATCCTGGAGGAGGAGCTCGGCTACAAGGTCCACACCAAGCAGATGGGCGAGGTCCTTGCCTGGGACGCGCTGAGCAAGGGGGACATCGACGGGATCCTCGAGGACTGGGGCCACCCCAAGCAGGAGAAGCAGTACCTCAACGGCAAGAAGACCGTGGTGAAGGGCGGCGACCTCGGCGTCACCGGCCACATCGGCTGGTATGTGCCGAAGTACTTCGCGGACGAGCACCCCGATGTCACCGACTGGAAGAACCTCAACAAGTACGCGAAGGACTTCAAGACTTCCGAGAGCGGTGGCAAGGGCCAGCTGCTCGAGGGCTCGCCTGACTACGTCACCAATGACGACGCGATCATCAAGAACCTGAAGCTGGACCTCAAGACGGTCTACGCGGGCAATGAGTCCTCGCAGATCACCCAGATCAAGCAGAACGTGAAGAACAAGACGCCGTTCCTCACCTACTGGTGGACGCCGCAGTGGCTGAACAACCAGGTGGACATGGTCGAGGTGAAGCTGCCGGAGTACAAGACGGGGTGTGACGCGGACCCGAAGAAGATCACCTGCGCGTACCCCAAGACTCCGCTCCAGAAGTACTTCAACGCCGACTTCGCCAAGAACGGCGGCAAGGCGGCGAAGTTCCTGAAGAACTTCAAGTGGACCACCGAGCAGCAGAACGAGGTCGCGGGAATGATAGCCGGGGACAAGATGTCCGCGGACGCGGCCGCGAAGAAGTGGGTCGAGGAGAACAAGCCCACCTGGAAGAAGTGGCTGCCGTAGGCAGCCTCCGCACCGGGCTCGCCCCCAGGGCGCTCCCGGCCGGGCCCCGCTGTGTCCCCTCACCGGGTGGACGGAGCGGGGCCCAGCCGTTGTACGAGGTTCCGCGCGGCGGCCATCGTCTCGCGGAAGAGGCGGGGGCCGAAGGTGACGCGGGTCGCGCCGAGCCGGCCGAGCCCCTGGGGGGAGGGGCCGTCCGGGCGGAACGCCGCCGCGTTGAGCGGTACATCGACCGCAGCGGCCAGCCGGGGCAGCAGCTCCGGTGGCGCCATGATCGGGTAGATACAGTCCGCGCCGGCCTCGACGTAGAGCCGTGAGCGGGTGATGGCGTTGTCGATGTCCCCCCGGCCGTGCACGAACGTGTCGACGCGGGCGTTGATGAACAGCGCCGGTCCCGCTTCGGCCCGCACCGCCGCCAGCCGGTCCGCCTGGTACGCCGGGTCGAGGAGTCGACCCGCGTCGGAGTCCTCCAGGTTGCAGCCCACGGCGCCCGTCTCCAGGAGGCGTTCGGCCAGTTCGGCCGGGGCGAGTCCGTAGCCGCTCTCGATGTCGGCCGAGACCGGGATGTCCACGGCGCGCACGATCCGCGCCACCGCGGCGAACATCTCGTCGGGCGGGGTGTCACCGTCGTCGTGGCCGAGCGACGCCGAGACCCCCGCGCTCGGCGTCGCCAGGGCGGCGAAGCCCGCGTCGGCGAAGACACGGGCCGAGGCCGCGTCCCACGGGCCCGGGAGGATCAGGGGGGCGTCCGTGGCCGCTCGGTGGTGGAGCGCGCGGAAGGTCATCGCGGTGTGTAGGAGCCGGGGGCCATCCGGGTGGTCACCGCGATGCGGTTCCAGGCGTTGATGGTGAGGATCGCCGCGATCAGCTGGGCCAGCTCCTGCTCCTCGAAGTGCGCGGCGGCGTGCTCGTAGACCTCGTCCGGGACGAAGCCGTCGGTCAGGACGGTGACCGCCTCGGTCAGGGCGAGCGCCGCGCGCTCCTGGGGGGTGTAGGTCTCCCCGGCCTCCTCCCAGGCGCTGAGCAGATAGATCCGCTCCTCGGACTCGCCCGCGGCACGGGCGTCCTTGATGTGCATGTCGATGCAGAACGCGCAGTGGTTGATCTGGGAGGCGCGGATCTTGACCAGTTCGACGAGCTCCGGGGCCAGGCCCTTCCGGGCCGCCGCGTCGAGCTGGACCATGGCCTTGTAGACCTCGGGCGCGGCGTGGACGAACTGCATGCGGGGGCTGTTCTGGTGCGTCATGACCTCCACGCTAGAACTCCGGTAGCCCAGCGATATGGTCCATTTCCATGGAGGATTCCTGGGCCACTTCCCTGGGCGTGGATCTGCACCTGGACCTGCCCGGCGGGACGGGGGTGCGGGCGGCGCTGATCCGCTCGCTGCGGGACGCCGTGCGCGAGGGGCGGCTCGCGCCGGGCACCCGGCTGCCCTCGTCCCGTTCGCTCGCGGTGGACCTGGGTATCGCCCGGAACACGGTGGCCGACGCCTATGGGGAGCTGGTGGCCGAGGGCTGGCTGACCGCCCGCCAGGGCTCGGGCACCCGGGTGGCCCGGCGGGTGGTGCCGCCGGAGCCCGCGCCGCCGCGCACACCGCGGACTCCGGCGGGGCCCCTCTACGATCTGACGCCCGGTTCACCCGATATCGCCTCCTTTCCCCGGTCGGCCTGGCTCTCCGCTTCCCGGCGCGCACTGACCCACGCGCCCAACGAGGCGTTCGGCTACGGGAAGCCGCAGGGCCGGGCCGAGCTGCGCCGGGTGCTGGCCGACTATCTGGCGCGGGCCCGGGGGGTGCGGGCCGCGCCCGAACGGATCGTGGTCTGCGCGGGGTTCACCCAGGGACTCGCGGTGCTCAGCCGAGTGCTGCGACAGGCCGGGGACCGCGAGGTGGCCGTCGAGTCCTACGGGCTGGACATCCACTGGAACGTGATGCGCCGGGCCGGACTGGACACCGTGCCGCTGCCGGTGGACGGCCACGGCGCGGATGTGGCGGAGCTGGACCGGCTGGGGGTGGGGACCGCGCTGCTGACCCCCGCGCACCAGTTCCCCACCGGGGTCTCGCTGGACCCCGACCGGCGGGCCGCGGTGGTGGACTGGGCGTCCCGGACCGGTGGGCTGGTGCTGGAGGACGACTACGACGGGGAGTTCCGCTACGACCGCCAGCCGGTCGGGGCGCTCCAGGGGCTCGACCCGGAGCGGGTGGTCTATCTGGGGACGGCGAGCAAGAGCCTGGCACCGGGGCTGCGGATCGCCTGGATGGTGGTGCCGGACCACCTCATGGACGCGGTGCTGGCGCTCAAGGGCACGGGGGAGTGGCAGTCGGGTGTGCTGGACCAGCTGGCGCTCGCGGAGTTCATCGACTCCGGTGCCTACGACCGCCATCTGCGCGGAATGCGGCTGCGCTACCGGCGCCGCCGCGACCAGGTGGTGGCGGCGCTGGCCGAACGGGCCCCGGGGGTGCGGGTCACCGGGATCGCGGCCGGACTGCACGCGGTGCTCGAACTCCCGCCGGGCACCGAGCTGTCGGTCGTCCAGGGCGCGGCCTGGCAGGGGCTGGCCCTGCACGGCCTGGCCCGCTTCCGGCACCCGGACGCCGGCGCGGTGCGGCGGGACGCGCTGGTGTTCGCCTACGGGACACCGCCTGACCACGCGTTCTCGGGTGCGATCGAGGCGCTGTGCCGGGTCCTGCCCTGAACCACCCCGCCGTGCGGATGTGCGGGCAGCCACTCTAGGGTGGGCGGTTCACACCACGGGGGAGGACATTCGATGGAGCGCATGACACCACGTCGGCTGCGGTCGAGCACGGTGATCCTGGGCAGTATGGGCGCGCTGGCGGCGGCCCTGACGTCCTGCGGTTCCGAACCGGACAAGCGCTGTGTGGACCGCGACAGTTACGACGTCATGAAGGGCTACCGCGTCGTGGACTCCAGCGCCTGCCAGGGCTCCTCGACGGGCACCAAGCGCGGTAAGAGGCCGGTGGACGGTGACTGGTACTACGACGCCGATGTGACCGGCCGCTGGGCCGACTACGGCACCTTCGACAAGAGCCAGGCAGCCGACCGCGGCGGCTTCGGCTGCTCGGGTTCGGGCGGCGGCTGATCCGTGGAGCGCCATACGATCGACCCCCGCCCCGGCTGGCAGGCCACGGTCGAGGAGCAGGGGGTCATCTATCCGCTGACCCGCTACCCGGACGGTTCGCTGCGCCCCTACTGGGACGAGAGCGCCTACTACTCCTTCTCGCTGCCCGAGGTCGAGGCGCTGGAAGAGGTCGTGGAGGAGCTGCACGGGATGTGTCTGGCGGCCGCCGGGCACATCGTGGAGCACGACCGCTTCGGCGATCTGGGCATCGACGACCCCCGGCTGGCCCGGCTGATCGCCGAGTCCTGGCACCGCCGCGCCGAACAGCCCAGCGTCTACGGCCGGTTCGACCTCCGCTACGACGGTGGCGCGGCACCCGCTCTGCTGGAGTACAACGCGGACACCCCCACCTCGCTGGTGGAGGCGGCCAGTGCGCAGTGGTTCTGGATGGAGGACCGGTTCCCCGGTGCCGACCAGTGGAACTCGCTGCACGAACGGCTGGTGGACGCCTGGCGGAAACAGGCCGGGCTGCTGCCGCCGGGCACCCCGCTGTACTTCGCGCACTCGGCCGGGGACGAACTGGGCGAGGACCTGATGACCGTCGCCTATCTGCGGGAGACGGCCGAACAGGCGGGACTCGCCACCGAGTCGATCTCCATGGAGGACATCGGCTGGCAGGGGCTGTCCGGGCGGTTCGTGGACCGCGGGCTCGGCTTCATCCGCGCCTGTTTCAAGCTCTACCCGTGGGAGTGGCTGGTCACCGACCGCTTCGGTCCGCATGTGCTGGACACACTGGACAACGGCGGCGGCACCGGTTCGACCCTGTGGATCGAACCCGCTTGGAAGATGCTGCTGTCCAACAAGGCGCTGCTGGCCGTGGTCTGGGAGCTCTACCCCGGTCATCCGAATCTGCTGCCCTCCTATCTGGACGGTCCTCGTGAACTGGCCCGTACCACGGGCTATGTGGCCAAACCGCTGCTCGGCCGGGAAGGCGCGGGAGTCACCGTGCACCGGCCCGGGGAGGAGCCCGTGATCCGGGACGAGCCCTGCTGCTACCAGGAGTTGGCGCCGCTGCCGGAGATCGACGGCAACCGTGTGGTGCTCGGGGCCTGGGTCGTGGAGGACGAGGCGGCCGGGCTCGGTATCCGGGAGTCGGCGGGGCTGATCACCGATGAGTACGCCCGCTTTCTGCCGCATGTGATCCTCTGAGCGGGACTCATTCCGACAGCACCGCCGTGAGCTGCTCCAGGCCCCACAGCAGATCCTCCTCACTGATCACCAGCGGCGGGGCGATCCGGATGGTGGCGCCGTGGGTGTCCTTGACCAGCACCCCGCGGTCCATCAGCCGCTCGGAGACCTGCCGCCCGGTGCCCCGGCCGGCGGGGATGTCCACCCCCGCCCACAGCCCCCGGCCGCGCACCTCCGTCACCCGGCCCGCCTCCCGCAGCAGCCCCAGCTCGTGGTGGAGCCGCTCACCGAGCTCCGCGGACCGCCGCTGGAACTCCCCGGTCCGCAGCAGGGCGATCACCTCCAGCGCCACCGCGCAGGCCAGCGGATTGCCGCCGAAGGTCGAGCCGTGCTCCCCGGGCCGGTGGACCCCGAGGATCTCGGCGGAGGAGACCACCGCCGAGACCGGCACCACCCCTCCGCCCAGCGCCTTGCCCAGCACATAGACGTCCGGAACCACGCCCTCGTGCTCACAGGCGAAGGTGGTTCCGGTGCGGCCCAGCCCGGACTGGATCTCGTCCGCGATGAACAGCACCTTCCGGGACCGGGTCAGCTCCCGGACCCCGGCCAGATAGCCCGGCGGCGGCACCAGCACCCCCGCCTCGCCCTGGATGGGCTCCAGCAGCACGGCCACGGTGTCCGCCGGGGCGGCGTCGACCGCCGCTTCCAGCGCCGTCAGATCGCCGTACGGGACGATCTCGAACCCGGGAGTGTAGGGACCGTAGTCGGCTCGGGCCTCCGGATCGGTGGAGAAGCTGACGAGGGTGGTCGTCCGGCCGTGGAAGTTGTTCTCCGCGACGATGATCCTCGCCTGGCCGTCCGGGACGCCCTTGATCCGGTAGCCCCACTTCCGGGCGGTCTTCACCGCCGTCTCGACCGCCTCCGCCCCGGTGTTCATCGGCAGCACCATCTCCATCCCGCACAGCGCGGCCAGCTCCGCGCAGAACGCCCCGAAACGGTCGTGGTGGAAGGCGCGCGAGGTGAGCGTGACCCGCTCCAGCTGGGCCCTGGCCGCCTCGATCAGCCGGTGGTTGCCGTGCCCGAAGTTGAGCGCGGAGTATCCGGCGAGCAGATCCAGATAGCGGCGGCCCTCGATATCGGTCATCCAGGCGCCCTCCGCGGACGCGATCACCACGGGCAGCGGATGGTAGTTGTGCGCGCTGTGGGCCTCGGCGGCCGCCAGGGCGCGCCGGGTGAGCGGATCCGGGGTGGACAACGCGTACTCCCTTCGGTGCCGGGCGCCGGGGCTTCGGTGCCGGGTGGATCCTGGGCCTGAATGGCGGCCGGGCACGGTCGGCTGTCCGCGAGGGAGGGGCTGCCTACTAGAGTGGGCCCGCGCACCGTGACTGGCGAGCCGAGCGTGGAACCGACCACGAGGAAGCGGTGCGCGGCCACAGCGCCATGAGGTGCCGCCCGCCTGGGCACCGAAGGGATCACGACCGGACCACCACCGATCGCCCCGGAGGAACGCCATGAGCCTGCCCCTTTCCCATCCCGCCCTCTCCGCGTCCGACCCCGAACTCGCCGCCCTCGTCGGCGCCGAGGAACTGCTCCAGTCCGAGACCCTGCGGCTGATCCCCAGCGAGAACTATGTCTCCGGGGCCGTGCTGGAGGCGTCGGGCACGGTGCTCCAGAACAAGTACAGCGAGGGCTACCCGGGCCGCCGCTACTACGAGGGCCAGCAGGTCATCGACCAGGTGGAGACCCTGGCGGTCAACCGGGCCAAGGCCGTTTTCGGCGCGGACCACGCCAATGTCCAGCCCTACTCCGGCTCGCCCGCCAACCTCGCCGTCTACCTCGCCTTCGCCGAGCCCGGCGACACCGTGATGGGGATGTCCCTGCCGATGGGCGGCCATCTCACCCACGGCTGGGGCGTGTCCGCCACCGGGTCCTGGTTCCGCGGTGTCCAGTACGGGGTGCGCCAGGACACCGGCATGATCGACTTCGATGAGGTCCGCGACCTGGCCCGCAAGGAGCGGCCCAAGCTGATCTTCTGCGGTGGTACCGCCGTGCCCCGCACGATCGACTTCGCCGCCTTCGCGGAGATCGCCCGTGAGGTGGACGCGGTGCTGGTGGCCGATATCGCGCATATCGCCGGACTGGTCGCGGGCGGGGCCCACCCCTCCCCGGTCCCGTATGTCGATGTCGTCTCCACCACCACCCACAAGACCCTGCGCGGTCCGCGCGGCGCGATGCTGATGGCCCGCGAGTCCCACGCCAAGGCCCTCGACAAGGCCGTCTTCCCCGGTCTCCAGGGCGGTCCGCACAACCAGACCACCGCCGCCATCGCGGTGGCCCTCCACGAGGCCGCGCAACCCTCCTTCCGTGACTACGCCCATGCGGTGGTCGCCAATGCCAAGGCGCTGGCCGAGGCACTGCTCGCCCGTGGTTTCGACCTGGTCTCCGGCGGCACCGACAACCATCTGATCCTGATGGACCTCACCCCCAAGGAGGTGCCGGGCAAGGTCGCGGCCAAGGCCCTGGACGAGGCCGGGATCGTGGTGAACTACAACACCGTGCCCTTCGACCCCCGCAAGCCCTTCGACCCCTCGGGTATCCGCATCGGCACCCCCTCCCTGACCTCGCGCGGACTGGGCACCGAGCACATGCCCGCGGTGGCCGACTGGATCGACCGTGGGGTGACCGCCGCCAGGAGCGGTGACACCTCCGGTCTCGCCAAGATCAGGAACGAGGTCGCCGAGCTCATGGCGGCCCACCCGGCTCCCGGTCTGCCGACCGCCTGACCGGTATGACGGTGCGCTGCCCGGCCGCCAGGCCGGGCAGGGCCCGCCACCACTGCTCCTCCCGGATCCGGCTGCGCTCCGGCGGCACCGGCACCGCCAGCCCCACGATCCGGGCCATCACCCGCTCCACCACCGTCTCGGCCCCCATCGAGCCCTCCGGCTCATCCGGCCCGCCCCGGGGCGAGCCGCCCGGTGGACCGTCCAGCGCGCGCCCCAGCGCCCGCAGCTCCTCCGGCAGCCCGGCTGGGCCGCCGGCCGGCCCCGCCTCCCGCACTCCGGCCATATGCTCCGCCTCCCCGCGCGGCCCGGGTCTGCCGCCCGCCCCGCGCACTCCGCACGGCGCGCGCATCCCGCACGCCCAGCTCGCTCCGGTCCCGCCCCAGGGGCCGCTCCGCCTCGTCCGGGCCGAGCAGCAGCTCCAGCCGTCTCAAGGCACGGCTCAGCCGCGACTTCACCGTGCCCCGCGGCCAGCCCAGCGCCTCCGCCGTCTCCGCCTCGTCCAGATCCAGCAGATAGCGGTAGATCACCACCCGCCGCTGGTCCGCGCTCAGCTGGTCCAGAGCGGTCATCAGCCGCGCCCGCCGCTCACCCGCCATCGCCAGCGCTGCCGGGTCGGCCGATTCCGGTATGACCGCCGCGGTCCCGCCCAGCGCCCCTTCCCGGTCGACCGCCGACCGCAGCCGACGCACCGAGCGGATCGCGTTAGAGGTCTCGCGGGCGACGATCCGCAGCAGCCACGGCCGGAACGCCGCCCCGTCGCGGAAGCCGCCCAGCGCGAGATACGCCTTCACAAAGGCGTCCTGCACCACATCCTCGGCATCGGCACCGGCCCCGAGCAGCACCGCCGTGCGATGCGCCACCGGTGCGTACGCCCGCATCAGCTCCGCGTACGCCTCGGTCTCCCCGGCGCGCACCCGCGCGATGATCCCCGCTTCGTCCCGCGCGACGAGGTCCCCCTCCCGCGCCCTCCGTGTCGTCCTCACACCTTTCATACACCGGCGGACGGAGTCGGGTTCCACACCTGAGAGAATGGGTGCCATGGTCCTCGATCGTCCCCGTGCGCTCTCCGGTATCCAGCCCACCGCAGGCTCCTTCCACCTCGGGAACTACCTCGGTGCGATCCGGCAGTACGTCGCGCTCCAGGAGACCCACGACGCGTTCTACACCGTGGTCGACCTGCACGCGATCACCGTCCCCCAGGATCCGGCCGAACTGCGCGCCAACTCGCGCCTCGCCGCCGCCCAGCTGCTCGCCTCCGGCCTCGACCCGGACCGCTGCACCCTCTTCATCCAGAGCCATGTGCCCGAGCACGCGCAGCTCGGATGGGTGATGAACTGTCTCACCGGGTTCGGCGAGGCGTCGCGGATGACCCAGTTCAAGGACAAGTCGGCCAAGCAGGGCGCCGACCGGGCGACCGTCGGCCTGTTCACCTACCCGATCCTCCAGGTCGCGGACATCCTGCTCTACCAGGCCAACCACGTCCCCGTCGGCGAGGACCAGCGTCAGCACATCGAGCTCACCCGTGACCTCGCCGACCGGTTCAACGGCCGTTTCGGCGAGACCTTCACCGTCCCGGCGCCGTACATCGTCAAGGAGACCGGGAAGATCTACGACCTCCAGGACCCGACGATCAAGATGAGCAAGTCGGCGTCCACCCCGAAGGGCATCGTCAACCTCCTCGACGAGCCCAAGGTCTCCGCGAAGAAGATCAAGAGCGCGGTCACCGACCTGGAGACCGAGATCCGCTTCGACGAGGAGAAGAAGCCCGGTGTCAGCAATCTGCTGACCATCTACTCGACGCTCACCGGCACCGCCATCCCGGAGTTGGAGAGCCGTTACGAGGGCAAGGGCTACGGCGCGCTCAAGACCGACCTCGCCGAGGTCCTGGTCGAGTGGGTGACACCGTTCCGCGAGCGGACGCAGGAATACCTGGCGGACCCGGGGACGTTGGACAAGATCCTCGCCAAGGGGGCGGACAAGGCCCGGGCCGTCGCCGCCGAGACGCTGGCCGTCACCTACGACAAGGTGGGCTTCCTGCCCGCCAGGCACTGACGGCCGGGCACCGGCGGGACACCGGCGAGCGCCGGGCGCGCACCGGTCGGGCGCGGGGCCGGTGCGCCGCGGGGTGTCCGCGACAGCAGTACACCCGGGTCCGGGCCCCCGGCCAGGGGCCCTGGGGCCTGTGTGCCGAAGGACCGAGGCACCTAGCCGCGAGGGCGGCACAGCCGCCACACTGACACCGGTGCAGCGGCATCGAGTCCAGCAGCCCGGGAGGGCCAGGAGGGAGAACGCAGTGGGGACCGTAACGCTCGGCGTTTCGATCGCGGTCCCGGAGCCGTACGGCAGCTACCTCCAGGGGCGGCGCGCGGGCTTCGGGGACCCTGCCGCCCATGGCATCCCCACTCATGTCACCCTGCTGCCGCCGACCGAGGTGGACGCCTCGCTGCTCCCGGCCATCGAGGACCACCTGGCCCGGGTGGCCGCCGAGGGACGGCCGTTCCCGATGCGGCTGGAGGGGACCGGCACGTTCCGGCCGCTCTCGCCGGTCGTCTTCGTCAAGATCGTGGAGGGTGTGGACGAGTGCGCCGCGCTCCAGGAGCGGATCCGGGAGAGCTCCGGACCGTGCGCGCGTGAGCTCCAGTTCCCGTACCACCCGCATGTCACCGTGGCCCACGGGATCGACGAGGAGGCCATGGACCGGGCCTTCGCCGAGCTCAAGGACTACGCGGCGGCCTGGACGATCACCGGCTTCGCCCTCTACGAGCAGGGTGCCGACGGGGTGTGGCGGCTGGACCGTGAGTACCCTTTCGGCGCGGGTGAGCCGACGGACGGCGGGACGCCCATGGTGCCCCGTCAGGCCGATCTCTCCCGCCCGGCCGCGCCCTCCTGCTGATCCGTACCCCCGGCGCGCCGCGAGCCGGGCCGCCGGGCTCAGCCCGCCGCCATCCGACACCGCGTCAGCCACGTTCACCGGAACGGGTGATGGGCGCGGTGTTTACGGCCGCTGTGCCCACTGATGGACCGTCGGCGGTGAGATCCATGATCAGACGGATTCCCGACCCGGTTCCGCCGCCCACGTTTCGCCCCGCCGCCCACGTTTCGCCCCGCCGGTCGCGCTAGGCGCGTGTGTTCCGGGGAACCCGGATTCTGACCTTCCGTGCACCTCACCGTGCACCGAGGGGAGAAACCGCGCAGAAGGGTAGTTGCTGATCATGGAATGGTTGACCCGGCTGCCAGTCGTCGGCCCCGCGATCGCCCAGCTGATGCGCACCCACGCCTGGCGTTCCTACGAGCGGCTGGACCGCGTCCACTGGACCCGGCTCGCCGCCGCGATCACCTTCATCAGCTTCCTCGCCTTCTTCCCGCTCATCGCGGTCGGCGCGGCGATCGGCGCCGCGACGCTCACCGAGTCCCAGATGCACCAGCTCCAGAAGAAGCTGGCCCAGCAGATCCCCGGGATCTCCGGTCAGCTCGACCTGGGCGGCCTGGTCGACAACGCGGGCACGATCGGGGTCGTCGCGGGGGCGCTGCTGCTGTTCACCGGTATCGGCTGGGTGGGCTCGCTGCGCGAATGCCTGCGGGCCGTCTGGGAGCTGGAGGAGGACCCCGGCAACCCGGTGGCCCGCAAGCTCAAGGACGCGGGCGTGCTGCTGGGCCTCGGCGGTGTCGCCCTCGTCTCGTTCGGCCTCTCCACGCTCGCGGCCACCGCCGTCGGCCGGGTCACCGGGCTGCTCGGCATTCCCGAGGACGGCGCCGGCGGCTGGCTGCTGTGGGCCGCCGCCTTCGTGGTCGCCGTCGCGGCCGACTTCGTGCTGCTGTGCTACGTGCTGACCTGGCTGCCCGGGGTCGAACCGCCGCGCCGCCGGGTCGTGGTCGCCGCCCTCATCGGCGCGATCGGCTTCGAGCTGCTCAAGCTGCTGCTGAGCAGCTATCTGCGGGATGTGGCGGCCAAGAGCATGTACGGCGCGTTCGGTGTCCCCATCGCGCTGCTGCTGTGGATCAACTTCACCGCCAAGCTGGCCCTGTACTGCGCCTCCTGGACCGCCACCGGCTCCGGTGCGGAGAGCCCGGAGGGCGCCGACGGGGCCGCGGGGAGCGGCGGGTCCGACGCGACGCCCAAGCCGAAGCCCGAGTCCGCCGGTCCCGCCAACCCCCTGGACTGACCCCGGCCCGCTCAGCCGCGGCCGCGCCGCCGCACCAGCTCCGGCAGCGGCCAGCGGCGGTGCACCGCGTACGCCACCGCGGCCAGCAGCGCCAGCGTGCCGCCCGTGATGCCGATCGCCGTCCACTTGCCCGAACCGCCGTCCGAGGAGACCGACGCCTGGGTGTGCTCGTCCGAGCCGTTGCCGTGCGCGGTCGTCCGGTTCTGGTTGGCGCCCGCCGCGCCCGGCCGGACGAGCGTGCCGACCGGATTCACCGAGTCCGACGCCTTGAAGCCCCAGTCGAAGAGCTTCGCGGTCTCCTTGTAGACCTCGCTCGGCGCGGCCTTCTGCGGGTTCATCACGGTGACCAGCAGCACCCGCTTACCGCGCTGGGCGACGCCGGTGAAGGTGGATCCCGCGTTCGTCGTGTAGCCGTTCTTGACTCCGGCGATCCCCTTGTAGGTCGGGATGCCGAAGCCGGTCAGCAGCCGGTTGGTGTTCTGGATCTCGAAGCTCTGACGGGTCCTCTTGCCGTCCTTGCCCTTCTTGTAGTCCCCGGGGAACTTCGCGTACGCCGTCGAGGCGTACTCCCGGAAGTCCGCCTTCTGGAGGCCGGAGCGGGCGAAGAGCGTGAGGTCGTACGCGCTGCTGACCTGGCCCTTCTCGTCGTAGCCGTCCGGGGTGACGACATGGGTGTCACGGGCGTTCAGCCGGCGGGCGTGCGCCTGCATCTCCTGCACCGTCTTCGCCGTGCCGCCGTTCATCGCGGAGAGCACGTGCACCGCGTCGTTGCCGGAGCGCAGGAACACCCCGAGCCACAGGTCGTGGACCGAGTAGCTGTAGTTCTCCTTGACCCCGACCAGGCTGCTGCCCTCGCCCATCCCCTCCAGGTCCGAGGGCACCACCGTGTGGTTCTGCTCCTTGGGCAGCTTGGGCAGCAGGGTGTCGGCGAACAGCATCTTCAGGGTGCTGGCGGGCGGCAGCTGCCAGTGGGCGTTGTGCGCGGCCAGGATGTCGCCCGACTCGGCGTCGGCCACCAGCCACGACCGTCCGCTGAGCCCCTTCGGCAGCCGCGGCGCGCCCGCCTTCGGGTCCACCTGGGTGCCGGGGTGGCCGAGCCGTTTCCCGCCGACCGTGGACATCTGGGCCGGGGGCTTCACGGCCCCGGGGCCGTCCGCGGCGCCCGGTACGTCGTCGGCGAACGCCGGCGCGGTGGGCAGCAGGCTGGACAGCGCGAGTACGCCGGCGGCGATCAGGGGTACGGCGATACGGCGGCGGGTGTCGGTCGCGCGCGCTCCACCGGCCGCGTCGCCCGTACGTGGCGCGGAGGCATATGAACATGTCTGCACGCTGGTGAACGTACCCGCCGTTCCTGTGGTCGGCGACAGGACCGCCGTCGTATGGGCGTCAGACCCCCGCGTGGAGGCATCCGAGGGTGCGCCCATACTGGAGACCATGAAGCTCAGCCGCCCCGTGTCCTGGTTCCTGCTCGCCTTCGGGGTCTGGAGCTGGGTCATCTGGTTCACCTTTGTCAAAAACCTCTGGAAGGACAGCAGCGGTCTCGCCTTCGACGACTCCGGCGACCCCACCGCGTACTTTTGGGTGCATCTGCTGCTCGCGATCACCTCGTTTCTCTTGGGGACGGCTATCGGAGTGATCGGGTTGCGTGGTCTGCGCGCTCTGCGCAGGAAGGACCCCGTGGAGTAGCCGTTTCGCTAGTCACTCCGGGTGGATAAAGGGGATTAACCGGGATGGTCGTGCTCTTCGTCCTGATCGCACTGGCTGTCGTCGGACTGCTGGCCGGGGTGCACCGGTATCTGTGGGTGCGGCTGATCCGCGATACGACGGCACCCGGCGGCCTCGCCCGCCGCGCGGGCACGACGGCGGCCGTCGCGCTGCCGCTGACCACGGTGGGCGCGCTGGTCGCGGGCCGCGCCGGAGCGCCGTTCGCGCTCCAGCGCGTACTGGCGTGGCCCGGCTACCTGTGGCTCGCGCTGCTCCTCTATCTGACGCTGGCCCTCCTGCTGGGCGAGGCCCTGCGCCCCCTGCTCCTCCGCGCGGGTGGCCTGCCGGCCGGGTCGGCGGGACCGGGTACGCCCGGTGGCTCCGAGGCCCCGGGCGCTCCCCAGGACCCTCGGGTGCCGGGTGTGCCGGGCGCCGGGGTGGTGTCCGGCGACGGCGTCGGTGTGGCGTCCGATGCCGATGCGCCGGGGGGCGGGGCAGGTTTGCCCGGTGGCCCCGTCGGCGCGGAGGGCTTGGGTGTTCCTCCTGGTGCCCGAACGTCCCGCGTGCCGGACGCCGGGGTGGTGTCCGGTGAGCCCGAAGGCTCGGGCGGCGTCGGTGAGGCGTCCAGCGGGGCCGGGCCGGCCGGTGCGGTGGATGTCCCGTCGGCGGTGGTGTCCGCCGCGGACGGCGTCCCGGGCGGTCCCGAAGCCTCCACCGCCGGCGAGCAGTCGCGGCGGCTGTTCGTGGCGCGGGGGATCGCCGTGGGGGCCACCGCCGTCGCGGCGGGGACCGTGGCGTACGGCGCGGCCACCGTGTTCCGGGGGCCGCCCGTGAAGCGGGTGACCGTACCGCTGGCCAAGCTGCCCCGGCCGGCCCACGGGTTCCGGATCGCCGTCGTCAGCGATATCCACCTCGGGCCGATCCTCGGACGCGCCCACACCCGGCGGGTGGTGGAGACGATCAACCGCACCAACCCCGACCTCATCGCCGTCGTCGGCGATCTCGTGGACGGCAGCGTGGCGGATCTCGGGCCCGCCGCCGAGCCGCTGCGCGAACTCCGTTCCCGCCACGGCTCGTTCTTCGTCACCGGTAACCACGAGTACTTCTCCGGTGCCCGCCAATGGGTCGATCACGTCAGGGAACTGGGGCTGCACCCACTGGAGAACGCGCGCACCGAACTGCCCGGCTTCGACCTCGCCGGAGTGAACGACGTGGCGGGGGAGGACGAGGGCGAGGGGCCGGACTTCGAGCGGGCGCTCGGCGACCGCGATCCGGCGCGGGCCTCGGTACTGCTCGCGCACCAGCCCGTGGTGATCCACGACGCGGTGGACCACGGTGTGGACCTCCAGCTCTCCGGCCATACCCACGGGGGCCAGATGTGGCCCGGGGACCTGGTCGCGGCGCTCGCCAACCCCACCGTCGCCGGGCTGGAGCGGTACGGCGACACCCAGTTGTACGTCACCCGCGGAGCCGGGGCCTGGGGGCCGCCGGTGCGGGTCGGGGCGCCGCCGGACGTCACGGTCGTGGAACTGGCATCGCTTCACGCCTGACGGGGAGCGGGAGCGCGGACGACGGCCCTCCGGCCACGGCCCCGGCCCCGGCCGTCGGCTTCGCTCCCGGCCCCGCCCCCGCCACCGCCCGGGTGTGCGGCAGCGCCCTCGTGCGGATCCCCGACAGCCGCTCGTGCGGGGCCAGTCCCTCCGGGTGCCGCAGGGTGCGCAGCCCGTGGCGCAGGGCCAGGGCGAGGACCGTCAGGGCCACGGCGTCGGCGCCGAGCGATGCGCGGGTGAGCGTGAGCAGTTCGGTCAGCTCGGCCGTTCCGGGCAGTGATGACGTGGACAGCACCACCGCCGACGCCAGCGCCATCCCTGTGAGCAGGGGCAGCGCCGCCGCCCCGAGGAGCACGGCGCGGACGGCCAGCCGTCCGGGGGTGAGCGGGCGGCCGTCGGCGGATTCCATCCGCAGCAGCAACAGCCGCTTGCCCGGTGTCGCCCCCGTCCGCAGCGGGAGGACGACGAACCACAGCAGGAACACCCCGGCCGGCACCCACAGTTCGCGCTCGGCGTCCCCGTACGCGAACGTCTCGCTCGCCACGGCCACCGCGACCAGGAACCCCGCCAGGTCGGCGATCAGGGCCACCAGCCGCCGCCCGAACGGCACCGGGCGCAGCGCCCGCGCCCGGCCGTCCAGGGTCTCCAGCGCGGGGAGCACCCGCAGGAGCGGACCGGCGAGCAGCCAGCCGAGTGCCGCACCCGCGGTGTTGGTGAGCAGGTCGTCCACGTCGAAGAGCCGGTACGGGCAGTCGTAGAGGCCCCACACCCCGGAGTACTGGGTCAGTTCGAAGAACAGCGAGGACGCCAGTCCGGCGGCGGTGGCGGCGCGCAGCCCGCAGCGCACGTGGTAGCGGAGGAACATCCCGAGCGGCACCAGGAGCAGCAGGTTGAGCAGGGCTCCGGCGACGGCCGGGTTCTGGAGGACCAGCGCGCCGGGGGTGACCTTGTGGTGCGCCTCCTTCCAGATGTCGGCGAAGGTGTTGCCGGGGACCACCTGGGGCCGGGCGAAGGCGCCGAACCGGGCGCACATGTCGGCCGACTGACGGGGCAGCGGAACGACGGTCATGCAGAAGGCGGTCAGCGCGTAGTACAGGAAGCCGTACAGCGACAGCGTCCGGCCCTGGGACATGACGCCGTGGCGCCGGTAGAGGACGACGGCGGTCGGCAGCAGGAGCACCAGGGCGAGCAGCGGGAAGACGGCGGCGGCCGTGGTGATCGGCAGGAGGTGCGCTTGAGGCATGCGCGGCACTATACGCCATGTGTATACACCGGATGTATAGTGCCTCATGAGCGACCACCGCACCGTGGCGGGGTGGGGCTCAGTCCTCGGTCTCCGCAAAGGACTTGAGGAAGATTCCGAGTGCCCGCTCGTTCTCCGCGGAGTCCGCCTCGTCCGCCGGAGTCGTCCAGCGGATGGAGAAGCCGCGGCCGCCTCCGACGAGGAATCCCCGGCCGAACGTGCGGAACGGCTCACCGCCGACGGCGGAGGACCAGGTCATGTCCGCGGCCCTCCAGTCGCGGTAGTCGACCCTGCGGATCCCGTCGATCCGCTGGAAGCCCGGGGTGAGCTTCTCCAGCGACGGCACCAGGCTCTCCCACACCTCCACGGGGTCGTCGTCCTCGGAGCCCCTGCCGAAGGTGACGACCAGGTCCCGGCCGTCGTCCTCGTCCTGGGGCGCGAACTTCACATGGAACCGCGAACCGCTCTCCACCCGCTTCCAGCCCTTGGGGATGTCGATGGAGAACCCCTCCTCCTCGGCGGTGAAGCGCACGAACGCGAGGGCCCCGTCGCCGTCACCGCCGTCACCGCCACCCCCGCCCTTGCCGGGCGGCTTCGAGGGGGAGGCCGGGGCCGACGGGCTCGCGGGGGCGGAGGGTTCGGCGGGGGAGGAGGGCGAGGGGGACGTGGAGGGGGTGGGCTCGCGCGGCAGGCTCGGCCGTGGCGCGTCCGGCGGGGACGCGGTGCGGGTGGGGGCGGTGGCGCGGTCGTCATCGCCCCCGGACAGCGCGCCGGTCGAGGCGAGCGCCACCGCCGAGGCGACCGCCACCAGGGCGAGTCCGGCCGCGATCGCCACCTTCGGCCGGCCCCTCCGCCCCTCGAGCCGGTGGCCTCTGGGCCGCAGTGCCTCACAGGTGCCGTGCAGCCAGGGGAGCCATGCCGTGGTCCGTGTCTCGGCGGGTGGCCGGTCCCGCTCAAGGGCGCGCAACAGGGCCTGGCGGATCAGGGGTTCGGTCAGCCGCGCGGTGGGGTCGGCGCGCAGCAGCCCCTGGATCACCTGGGTGAGCGGTCCGGCCCTGGTCACGTCGAGCCCGCTCCAGTCGGGGTGCGGCGGGTGGCCCTCGACCATGACGAAGAGGATCGCGCCCAGGGCCCACAGATCGGACTCCGGGGTCGCACCGTCACCGCGGACCTGTTCGGGGGAGGCGAACGCGGGGTCGGTGACCGGGCGGGAGGCGGCCTCGCCGGTGGAACCGAACCCGCTGAGAACGATCTCACCGTCGGGCAGAAGCAGCAGCCGTGCCGGATTGAGATCGCCGTGGGTGATGCCCTTGCGGTGGGCGGCGCCGATGACGTCGAGGAGGCTCAGACCGATCCCGGCCGCCCGGCCGGGCTCCAGCCGGCCCTCGCGGTCGAGCAGTTCACTCAGTGGACGGCGGTCGGTATCGGGCCGTACGGCCTGCGTCCCGTGAACGGGCTGGTCCGCGCCGGTCATGGTCTCACCCCTTGCTCCGCACCCAACAGCTTTCCCCTAGGAGGTACGCCCAGGGATCGGCTCGTGCTCAATGGGAGACGGGACGAGTGCGGCCCGTGTCCGGAAAGGGGCAGTCGTCCTGGGCCGGAACGGAACGCGGAGGTTCCCGCGGAACGCGGGTACGACCAGGACGAGCAGGGGAGTCCTGGCAGGCGCCCGCTCAGCCGGAGGGGGGCGGCAGCCATGCATGGCGTTCACCGAGCAGCGCGAGGGCGTCGAGGAAGCGGTCGACCGCGGGATGTGGGGAATCGGCCCGCCAGACCGCCTCGATGGCCAGGCCGGCCCGGGGCTCGGCGAGCGGCACCAGCGCGATACCACGCGGCAGATGGCGCACCAGGGAGGCCACCACCAGGTTCACGCCCCGGCCCGCGGCGATATGCGCCCAGGCGTTGGTGCCGGAGGCGGCCGGATCGAGCACCGGCTCGAACCCGGCCTCCCGGCACACCCCGACCACGGTGTCGTAGTACCCCGGGGACATCTCCCGGGGCCACAGCTGAAACGTCTCCTTCCGCAGCAGCGCCGGATCCACGGCCGGAGCTCCGGCCAACGGATGCGACTCGCTCACCGCGACCTTCAACTCCTCCCACCGCACGGTGCGCTGGACGATTCCGCGGGGTCTGGCGGTCGCGGGCGCGAGTGCCACATCGCAGCGCTCGTCCCGCAACGCACCGCACACATCGGAGGCGAAGATCTCCCGCGTCTCCACCGTCAACTCGGGGCAGGTCTCGGCCAGATGGCCGACCAGCAGCGGCACCGTCTCATACGCCGAGGTCAGGGTGTACGACACCCGCAGTCGCCCCGCCTCCCCGGCCGCCACCGCCCGGGCCCGCCGCCCTGCCCGCGCCACGGCCGCGAGCACCTTGCGGCAGTCGGCCAGATACGCCGCTCCCGCGGGGGTGAGCTCGACGCGGCGCGAAGTGCGTTCCAGCAGCCGTACCCCGAGGCTCTGCTCAAGTGCCTTGATCTGCTGGCTGAGTGCCTGCTGCGCGACGAAGACATCATCGGCCGCGCGGGTGAAGTTGCGCCGCTCCGCGACGGCCACGAAATACCGCATCTGTCGCAGCTCGGGTTCCATGGGACCGCATGCTACGGCCGCTCCGTGTCTCCGGGACGCCCAACTCCCGCGACAAGCAAGGCTTGTGGACCGACAACAAGTCGCGCTTGTTGATCAACGTGGTCCGCTCCTAGCGTGACGGGGTCACACCCCACCGACGAAGGAGCAGGCTGTGACCGTCGAATACATCCGCTACCGCATCGAGGACCCCGAACGGCGCACCGCGTTCGAGGAGGCGTACACGGCCGCCGCCGAACAGCTCGACCGGTCCCCGGAGTGCCTGGCCTACGAGCTGGCGCACGGGGTGGAGGAGCCGGAGCGCTACATCCTGCGCATCGAGTGGACCTCGGTCGAGGACCATC
Source organism: Streptomyces sp. NPDC045899 (assembly GCF_056431485.1). NCBI lineage: Bacteria > Bacillati > Actinomycetota > Actinomycetes > Kitasatosporales > Streptomycetaceae > Streptomyces > Streptomyces sp. NPDC045899. Next base: position 76,598 of record NZ_JBWKKP010000021.1, on the reverse strand, counting down.
TCCAAGGCTTCCGCGGCAGCCCGCTCTTCGGGCCCTTCCTCGACTCGGTCCGCCCCTTCATCGGCGACATCGAGGAGATGAAGCACTACGAGCGCACCGTGGTGGTCTCCGGGAAGAACGGGGACAACGGCAAGAACGAGAAGAAGACGCCATGACCGGCGCACGGGGGACCACGGGAGAGCCGCCCCTGTACGATGCGGTGGGCGGACTGCCCGCGCTGCGGCGGCTCAGCGACGCCTTCTACGCCGAGGTCCTGGCCGACCCGCTGCTGGCGCCGGTCTTCGCGGACTTCACCGCCACCCACCGCGAGCACGTCGCCGTCTGGCTCGCCGAGGTGTTCGGCGGACCGGCCGCGTTCACCGAGGAGCACGGCGGCCACCAGGGACTGCTGCGCAGCCATGTGGGGCGGTCCATCACGCCTGGGCAGCGCGACCGCTGGGTGGAGCTGATGAGCCGGGCGGTGGAGCGGGAGCTGCCGCCCGATCCTCGGCTGCGCCACCAGGTGACCGAGTACTTCCGGTGGGGCGCCGGGATCGCTCAGAGCGTGTCCGGGCAGCCCGCCGACGCGGATCTGGGGGACCCGGGTCCGACTCCGCGCTGGGGATGGGACGGCCTCCAGAAATAGACGGGTGCAGGCGGAGCCCGGGAAAACGGCGAGGGCCCCGCGCTCCGGGTGGAGTGCGGGGCCCTCGTCGTCTGCGTGGTGCGGGACCGCGGAGGTTCAGAAGCGACGCGTGATCAGCGCGCGCTTCACCTCCTGGATGGCTTTGGTGACCTCGATACCGCGCGGGCAGGCCTCGGTGCAGTTGAAGGTGGTGCGGCAGCGCCAGACGCCGTCCTTGTCGTTCAGGATCTCCAGCCGCTGCTCACCGCCCTCGTCACGCGAGTCGAAGATGAAGCGGTGCGCGTTGACGATCGCCGCCGGGCCGAAGTACTGGCCGTCGTTCCAGAACACCGGGCACGAGGAGGTGCACGCGGCGCACAGGATGCACTTGGTGGTGTCGTCGAAGCGCTCGCGGTCCTCGGCGGACTGCCGGCGCTCGCGCGTCGGCTCATTGCCCGTCGTGATCAGGAAGGGCATCACATCGCGGTACGCCTGGAAGAACGGCTCCATGTCCACGACCAGGTCCTTGAGGACCGTCAGGCCCTTGATGGCCTCGACCGTGATGGGCTTCTCCGGGTTGATGTCCTTGATCAGCGTCTTGCAGGCCAGCCGGTTACGGCCGTTGATCCGCATGGCGTCGGAGCCGCAGATGCCGTGGGCGCAGGAACGGCGGAACGTCAGGGTGCCGTCCAGGTCCCACTTGATCTTGTGGAGACCGTCGAGGACGCGCTCCTTGGGATCGATCTCGAACTGGAAGTCCTCCCAGACCGCCTGGTCCGAGATCTCCGGGTTGAAGCGCCGGATCCGGAACGTGACCGTGATCAGGTGCGACGCGGTGGCGTCACTCGCCCCCGGGGCCTCCGAGGACTTCTCAAGCGTGGGGGTGCTCATCAGTACTTACGCTCCATCGGCTGGTAGCGGGTCTGCACGACCGGCTTGTAGTCGAGTCGGATGGACTCCGAGCCGTCCGCGCCCACCTCGCGGTACGCCATGGTGTGACGCATGAAGTTGACGTCGTCGCGGTTCGGGTAGTCCTCGCGGTAGTGACCGCCGCGCGACTCCTTGCGGGCCAGTGCGGAGATCGCCATGACCTCGGCCAGGTCGAGCAGGTTGCCCAGCTCGATGGCCTCCAGCAGGTCGGTGTTGAACCGCTTGCCCTTGTCCTGGACGCTGCAGTTCTTGTAGCGCGCGCGGAGATGGCCGATCTCCTCGACGGCCTCCTTGAGCGTCTGCTCGGTCCGGAAGACCATGACGTTCTTGTCCATGGTCTCCTGGAGCGCCTTGCGGATCTCGGTGACCCGCTCGGTGCCGGTGGCGTCCCGCAGGTTCTCCACCTGGTCGCGGACGAACGCGGCCGGGTTCTCCGGCAGCTCGACGAAGTCGGCCGTGGCGGCGTACTCCGCGGCGGCGATGCCCGCGCGGCGGCCGAAGACGTTGATGTCGAGCAGCGAGTTGGTGCCCAGGCGGTTGGCGCCGTGCACGGAGACGCAGGCCACCTCGCCCGCGGCGTAGAGGCCGGGGACGACGGTGTCGTTGTCCGACAGCACCTCGCCCTCGACGTTGGTGGGGATGCCGCCCATCGTGTAGTGCGCGGTGGGCTGGATCGGGATCGGGTCGGTGTACGGCTCGATGCCCAGGTAGGTCCGCGCGAACTCGGTGATGTCCGGCAGCTTGGCGTCCAGCTGCTCCGGCGGCAGGTGGGTGAGGTCCAGGAAGACGTGGTCGCCCTCCGGACCGCAGCCGCGGCCCTCGCGGATCTCGGTGTAGATGGAGCGCGAGACCACGTCACGCGAGGCGAGGTCCTTCATGACCGGCGCGTACTTCTCCATGAAGCGCTCGCCGTCCTTGTTGCGGAGGATGCCGCCCTCACCACGGGCGCCCTCCGTCAGCAGGATGCCCATCCGCCAGATGCCGGTCGGGTGGAACTGGAAGAACTCCATGTCCTCCAGCGGCAGACCGCGCCGGTAGGCGACCGCCTGGCCGTCACCGGTGAGGGTGTGGGCGTTGGAGGTCACCTTGAAGAACTTGCCGCAGCCGCCGGAGGCGAAGACCACGGCCTTCGCCTGGAAGACGTGCAGCTCACCGGTGGCCAGCTCGTAGGCGACCACACCGGCGGTGCGCTTGACCCCGTCGACCTCGGTCATCAGCAGGTCCAGGACGTAGAACTCGTTGAAGAACTCCACGCCCTCCTTGACGCAGTTCTGGTACAGCGTCTGGAGGATCATGTGGCCGGTGCGGTCCGAGGCGTAGCAGGACCGGCGGACCGGGGCCTCGCCGTGGTTCCGGCTGTGGCCGCCGAAGCGGCGCTGGTCGATGGTGCCGTCCGGGGTCCGGTTGAACGGCAGGCCCATCTTCTCCAGGTCCAGGACCGAGTCGATGGCCTCCTTCGCCAGGATCTCGGCGGCGTCCTGGTCGACCAGGTAGTCGCCACCCTTGATCGTGTCGAAGGTGTGCCACTCCCAGTTGTCCTCCTCGACGTTCGCGAGGGCGGCGGCCATGCCGCCCTGGGCGGCGCCGGTGTGGGACCGGGTCGGATAGAGCTTGGTGAGCACCGCCGTGCGGCTGCGCTTGGTCGACTCGATGGCCGCGCGCATACCGGCGCCGCCGGCGCCCACGATGACGGTGTCGTACTTGTGGATCTTCATATGTGGATACCTCAGCCCCGGGGCCTAGCGGATGTTCGGGTCGAAGGTGAAGATCACCAGAGTGCCGAGCACGATGGTGAATCCTGCCGCCGTGTAGAGCAGCGCCTTCAGCCACAGGCGGGTGTTGTCCCGCTCCGCGTAGTCGTTGATGACCGTGCGCAGACCGTTCGCGCCATGCAGCGTGGCGAGCCAGAGCATGATCAGGTCCCATGCCTGCCAGAACGGCGAGGCCCAGCGGCCCGCCACGAAGGCGAAGCCGATCTTGGAGACGCCGCCGTCGAGGACCAGCTGGATCAGCAGATGGCCCAGGACCAGGACGACCAGCACGATGCCGGACAGGCGCATGAAGAGCCAGCCGTACATCTCGAAGTTGGTGCGGGTCGCCTTGGGCGTCTTGCGGGTGCGGGCCCGCGGCGGCTCGATGACCGGCGCGGGGTGATCCACGTCGTACGCGCTGACCGCGTCGTTCGCGGGGGTGGTGGTCTCGGCGGACATGCGTCAGCTCCCGAACAGTTCGCGCAGCGTGTGCTGGAGGATCGGGTAGAAGGCCCCGGCCATCAGCACGACCCAGATACCGACGACGGACCAGAGCATCTGACGCTGGTACTTCGGGCCCTTGGACCAGAAGTCCACGGCGATGACACGCAGACCGTTGAGGGCGTGGAACAGGATGGCGGCGACGAGGCCGTACTCCATCAGGTTCACGATGGGATTTTTGTACGTCGCGACCACGTCGTCGTAGGCCTCGGGAGACACACGGACAAGCGAGGTGTCCAGGACGTGTACGAACAGGAAGAAGAAGATGAGGACGCCGGTGACTCGATGAGCCACCCAGGACCACATACCTTCCCGGCCGCGATACAGCGTTCCAGCCGGCACGGAAAACCCTCCGGAAGCGGGGATTGGGGCCTGCCGGCTTCACTGTCGGTCTGGCCCGGCCGGGTATGGTCCACCGGCCCTGGCCATCGTAGCGACGTGTTGTCGGTTCCTCCGCCCGGGGGTGCTCAGGTGTGATCAAAGAGGCACGTACGGCCGATCAGGGGGCCCGTAACCGCCCGATTCGCGGCATACCTCGCGATCCCGGGCAAGCCGGGTGAGGCGGCCGCGGGCGATCCGCCGGAGCTCCTCCGCGGTGTTGGTCCGCTCCACCTCGCGCTCATTGCCCAGCCGGGTGCGGATCCCGGTGAGCAGCCGGTCCAGCATCGCGTCGGGGTCCAGGCCGTCCAGGCAGATCACGAAGGCGTGGCCGAACTGGCGCTCGTACTCGGCGTGAGCGGCCCGTAGCGCGGTGTGAGCGGCCAGGGTCCCCAGGCTGTCGGCGGCCGGGAGCGGATGGCCGACCATCGACTCATCGGCCAGCGCCTCGTCCAGATCGGCGGTGGTGAGGTCGTAGCTGGCCTCGTCCCCGGCGGCGAGCAGCGCGTCCAGATCGGGGTACGGGCGGTGGCCGGCGATCAGCCGTGCCCAGCGGCGGCTGCCGCAGCAGGTGAGCAGCACCTCCTCGGCCGCCTCGGCGGTGGCGGCGTTGAGCCGGTCGAGGCTGTGGACTGGGTCACGGGACCTGGACCTGGACAGCGTGGGCTCCTTGGACGCGCGTGGCGGGGGCACATGAGGCGAGCGGTTCAAGGGGGCGGCATGAGGTGTGGAGTGAGAAAGGGCTGGAAGACGTAGAGGGCATGACAGGGGTACATGAGGGGCCTGTGTTCGGGGTGTGAGCGGCCCACGTTAACGATCTGAACAGGCCGGTGTGCCGCAGAGAGCGTAAATTCACCCGTACGGGGACGTTTTGTTATGAGGAGTGGACGGCATGTCGAGGCGCGAGGCGGATTACGCCTGAAACAGGAGGTTTGCGCCATGGGAATGCCTCGGAGGATCACCAGGGCCGCATGCGTCCGCGGCACCGTCGCCGGTGCCGCCGCGACCTTCGTACTGATAGCGCTCGGCTGTCAGCAGCCGGGCTCCTCCTCGTCCGAGGCCCCGTCCGGCACCCCGGCCGCGTCCCCCTCGGCCTCGGCGCCCGGCAAGGCGCCGTCCAACCCGCCCCGCACCATCCCCTCGGTCCGCGGATTCGACCCCGGGACGGGATCCGGCTGGCGGCCGGGCCGGGACAGCCGGGTGGTGGCCGACCTCAAGGGTCCGCTCGCCGATGAGGCCCGGATGATCGCCGATGAGCTCGGGATCAAGGCCGTGTCCGGCACAGCCCACCGCGGCGATCTCTCCCTGGCGCTGAAACCCGGGCAGAGCGGTGGCCGCGAGGGCTACGCCCTGACCGTCAAGGACGGCAGCGCACGGATCACCGGCGCCGCCGACGCCGGTGTCTTCTACGGCACCCGCACCGTGAAACAGGCCCTGCGCTCCGGTGACCGGGTCCCCGCGGGCGTGATCCACGACCGGCCCGGCCGTGCCCAGCGCGGTCTCAACCTCGATATCGCCCGTAAGTTCTACACGGCCTCCTGGATCGAGGCCCGGCTGCGTGAGATGGCCGACCTCAAGCTCAATCAGCTCGGTCTGCACTTCTCGGACGACCAGGGGTTCCGCATCCAGAGCAGCAGCCACCCCGAGATCGTCTCCCAGCAGCATCTGACCAAGGCCGAGGTCCGCAGGATCGTCGCCCTCGCCCAGCGGCTGCACATCACCGTCATCCCCGAGATCGACTCGCCCGGCCATCTCGGCGCGGTCATCGCCGCCCACCCCGGCCTCCAGCTGCGCAACGCCTCCGGGACCAGCTTCGAGGGCGCGGTGGACATCTCAGATCCGGCCGCGGCGCGGATCGTGGACGAGCTGATGCGCGAGTACGCCCCGCTGTTCCCCGGCCGCTACTGGCACCTGGGCGCCGATGAGTACATGGCGCTCACCGTGAAGGACCCCCAGGCGTCGTTCCCGCGGCTGGCCCAGGCCGCCGAGCGGAAGTACGGATCCCGGGCGACGGTCCAGGACCTGGCCACCGGCTGGCTGAACGACCGGGCGGCGGTCGCCCGTGAGCTGGGCAAGCAGCCCAAAGCGTGGAACGACGGCTTCTTCCCCGGGGGCGTGGTCACCCCCGACCGCAGGATCGAGGTCGAGTACTGGACGGGGCGGCTGAAGTGGCCCGCCCGGCAGCCGGAGGAGTATCTGCGCGAGGGGCGCGACCTGGTCAACCTCAACTCCGAGTACCTCTACTACGTCCTCGGTGAGCCCAATGGCTTCCTCTACCCCACGGGCGAACGTATCTACGAGGACTGGACGCCCGGGACCCTGCGGGGCACCAAGCCGGTCGCCGGCAAGAAGCTGACCGGTCCGAGCCGGGTACTCGGCGCACGCTTCGCGGTCTGGTCCGACCAGCCCGGAGCGCAGACCCAGGCGGAGGTCGCCCAGGGCATCAGACTGCCGCTCGCGGCGCTCGCCCAACGACTCTGGTATCCCGGAGCACCGCCGCTGACCTGGGCCGACTTCAGCAAGCTGGCCGATCGGCTGGGCGTGTAGAGAGCACGGGAGAAGGCCGGGAAAGGAAGGACGGCCGGGGCCGCCACCCCCCACAGGAGAGGCCCCGACCGCCGTCCAGCGCGGGCCCGCGTGGAGCCCTTACTCCCTACAGCGTCGCACGGCTCGAATGCGTCACACCTGTGGCGGGCAGGAAACCCGGGGGCCCGGAGCGCGTCCGGGGGCCCCTTCGGCTCTGGACGGGACCGGGCGAATGCCCGTAACGTGCAGGTCCGCGCTTTGGGCGCGGTCAATTGCTTATCTCGTACGTGGCCTGGTGCGGGCCACGTCCCCAGGGGGACTCACATGTATCCGTGCGGGAACTGCCGCGCTGTCGCCGTCGGGCCCGACGGGCGCTGTGCCGCATGCGGAACGTTTCAGCAGCAGTACCAGCAGCCACAGGCGCCCGGAGGTTATCCCGTCGCACCGGCGATGGGAATGCCCGCCGGGGGCGTCGATCTGCGCCGTGGTCTCGCGACCACGCTCACCGTGCTGTTCGCGGTGGCGCTCCCCGCGCTGATTCTGGTGCTGGTGGCCCGGGGTGGCCAGTGGTCCGTCATCGGCGACATGCTCGACGGCGAGTCGGTCACCCAGAAGGACCTGGACGACGCGGATGACTTCTTCACGGGCGTCTGGGTCCTCTATGTGCTGCTCACCATCGCGCTCGCGGTGGTCTGGGCGGTCTGGTTCCGCAGGCTCCGGCTCAACGCCGAGGTCTTCGCGCCCGGTGCGCACCGGTTCAGCCCCGGCTGGGCGGCGGGCGCCTGGTTCACCCCGGTGGTGAACCTGTGGTTCCCCAAGCAGATCGCCAACGACATCTGGCGCACCAGCTCCCCGCAGGGTCCCCACGCGGCCAACCGCGGGCTGCTCAACGCCTGGTGGGTCACCTGGATCGTCGCCATGGTCCTCAACAGCATCGGCAGCATCCGCTACAGCGCCCTCCGCGGCAAGATCGAGAGTGACAGCTACTCCCCTTCTTTCTCGGAGGCGAAAGAAGATGTCGAAAGTCTGCATGACATCCTCGCCTTCGATATGTTCGCGCTCGTGGTCCTGATGGCGGCGGCGGTCCTGGCACTGCTGCTGGTCCGCCAGATCACCGCCATGCAGGAGCAGCGCGCGGCGCTGCCCCCGCAGGTGGGGCCGATGGGCGGGCCGGCACCCTACGGTGCGGGCGCGCCGTCGCCGTACGGCGTCCCGCCGCAGGGGCAGCCGCCGTACGGTGCGCCGCAGGTGCCGCCGGGCCCTCCCGGTCCCGGCCAGCCGTACCCGCCGTACGGCCACGGCTGATCCATCGCGGGCGAGCGCGGACCTCAGAACCTCCGAGGGCAGGAAGAGAGCGTGCAGCAGGGGGACGACGCGGAACTGACCGCCGCGGTGCGTGCGGCGCAGGACGGGGACGAGACCGCCTTCCGGACCGTGTACCGGTCCGTGCACCCTCGCCTCCTCGGCTACGTGCGCACCCTGGTCGGCGATGGTGACGCGGAGGACATCACCTCGGAGGCGTGGCTCCAGATAGCTCGCGACCTGCAACGTTTCAGTGGAGACGCGGACCGGTTCCGGGGCTGGGCGGCCCGGATAGCCCGCAACCGCGCGCTGGACCACATACGGATGCGCGGCCGCCGCCCTGCCATCGGCGGCGATGAGACGGAGCTGGCGACCCGGGCCTCGGAGGCGGACACGGCGGGCGAGGCCATGGAGGCCCTGGGCACCGGCCGGGCGCTCGGGCTGATCGCGCAGCTGCCGCAGGACCAGGCCGAGGCCGTGACGCTGCGGGTGGTCCTCGGACTCGACGCGAAGAGCGCGGCCACGGTGCTCGGCAAGCGACCGGGTGCGGTGCGCACCGCCGCCCACCGCGGACTGCGGCGGCTGGCCGATCTGATCGACCCCCGGGCGGGGGGTGATCCGGCCGTTCTGGACGGGGTTCCCGTGCAACGGGAGTCGTCCGGGGAGGCAACCAACTCGGGGGTAGCGAAGTCTGCGGGTGTGACGGATTCGTGCGCGCCAACGCAGAAGGACATGTGATGGCCGAAGACCACCGCTACAGCTGGCTGGATGACAGTGCCGCGGAGCGGTTGCTCAGCGGGGAACCGGTCGAGGGGCAGCAGAGTGTCACCGATGACCGGCATCAGCCGTGCGCCGAAGCGGAACGGTTGGCCGCCGTACTCTCCGCCGTGGCCGAGGCGACCCGCCCGGTGACCGGACCCGGCACGACCCCGCTGCCCGGGGAGGACGCGGCCGTGTCCGCCTTCCTCGCGGCCCATGAGGAGTCCGCCGCGGCGGCCGCCGGAGCCGAACGGTCCACCGCCGGGCGTGAAGGTTTTGTGCGCGCGCTGCGCCATGGCCGGTTCGGTGCCCGCCGCCAGGTGCGCGCGGGCATGGTGGCCGCGCTGGCGGGCTGTGCGCTCAGCGGTTTCGCGGTCGCGGCCGCGGCAGGTGTGCTGCCGACCCCGTTCACGGAGGGCGGCGGCGGTCCGGCGCCCTCGGTGAGCATGCCGGGTGACGGGCCTTCGGCCAGTGACCCGGTCCAGCCCGAGATCTCCCGGGACCCCACCACACCGCAGCCCGGTCCGAGCGGGTCCACCGACAACGATGCCAGCGATCCGTCCGCCAACGGCGGCCAGGGATCCACCGCACCGGACGACAAGGACGGGCGCCGCGGCTCGGGCCGTGACAAGGGAGAGAAGGGTCACCCCTCGGACGGTTCCGCGGGCGACGGGCGGCACACCGGGCCGTGGGCCCTCCGTGCCTGCCACCGCTATCTGTCCGCGGAGTACGGCGACGCCAGCGGGCTGGACCGCAGGGCGCTGTACAAGCTGAAGAGGTCCGCGGGCCGGACCACCCTCCACGGCTACTGCGTCCAGCTCCTGCTGGACAGCGGGGTGGAGCTGCCGCGCCATGACTCCGGCGGCAAGGACGACGGTGGTCAGGACGGCGACGGCGACCACGACGGTACGGGCGACGGCGGCTCCGACGGGGACGGCTCCGGCGGTTCCGGCGGGGACGACGGCTGGTCCGGGGGCTCCGGGGGCAACGACCCCGAGCCGCCGCCCCCGACGCCGTCCGCACCGGCCGACACCGCCTCGGTGACCGGCGATCCGGTCTGACCGGAGGCCGGGCGGCCGCCCGATCCGACCGCAGGTTGAGCGCTCAAGATCTTAGGTGTGACGTTTTTTTCGACGGTGACGCTGTAAGAAACGGGCCGACTGGTCATCGGCCGCGCGAGAGCCGAGGTTCCCCCCGTACCGACGGCTCCGCGCATCCGGCGCGGGCGGGGCACGTTCCCCCGGCCCTGCCCGCGCCGCTCTCCCAGCTCTCCCGCCGGTCTTCCGCGAAGGATCTCCCCGAGGTCCCGTTCAGGAGAAGACCACGACCTTGTCCCCAGCCTTCACCTGGCCGAAGACCGAGGCGAGCTTCTTCTTGTCCCGGACGTTGACACAGCCGTGCGAGGCGCCGGCGTAACCACGGGCCGCGAAGTCGGCCGAATAGTGCACCGCCTGGCCGCCGCTGAAGAACATCGCGTACGGCATCGGGGTGTGGTAGATCGTCGAGACATGGTCCCGGCTCTTGAAGTTGACCTGGAACAGACCCTCCCGGGTCGGGGTGTACTGCGAGCCGAAGCGCACGTCCATCGCGGAGACCACCCGCCCGCCCACCATCCAGGCCAGGGTGCGGCTGCTCTTGCTGATGCACAGCACCCGCCCGGTCAGACAGCGCCGGTCGGGCTCGGCCAGTGGCAGGGTGGTCGGCGGATACAGCTCGTCCCGCGCGGGCGGCCGGGTCCGGGAGCGCAGCGAGCCCAGGGTGCGCCGGTCCACCGAACCGGTGGCCACCAGACCGTGGCCGCGCTGGTAGGAGAGGACCGACGCCCGGGTGACCGAGCCGTAGTACCCGGTGGGATTGCGCCCGAACAGACCCAGTTGGCGCAGTCGCGCCTGGAGGTCCCGCACCCGCTCACCGCTGGTGCCCACCGCGATCACCGCCGGGGCCGCCCGGGGCGCGGTGTCCCGCCGGGGCACCCGGGCGGGCGGCCGCACCGGACGCGCCCGGGCCGGGGTGCGCTCGGCCTCCGGCCGGGGGGTGTGGGTGAAGGTGCGGTGCGGACGCGGGGCGTCCCGCGCGGGCGTGCTGGTGCTCGTCCGGGCCTGGGGTCTGTCCTGGGGCCGTCCGTCCGTGGTCACCGACCCCGCCCTGCACCCCGCGAGGAGCGCCGCGGCGGTGGCCGTGGCGAGCGCCGCGCGGATCACCGGCATCCGGTGCATCTCATCCCCCAGTCCACCCGGTCCACTGATATTTCGCCCGGGATGTTTCCCGGGGCTGCCGTCCGGCGAACATCGACGCATGCTGTGAAAGAGGGCCCGAACCGGGACAAGAGCCGGTATCAGCCACCAGGAAGGCGTGGAGCCATGGCGCGCGAGTCGGAGTCGGGATTCCCTGTCGAACCGGTGTACGGACCCGGCGCGCTCACCGGCCGGGACCCGGACGCGCTGCTGGGCGAGCCCGGGGCGTACCCCTTCACCCGCGGGGTCTACCCGACGATGTACACCGGCCGCCCCTGGACCATGCGGCAGTACGCCGGGTTCGGCACCGCCACCGAGTCCAACGCCCGCTACCGGCAGTTGATCGAACACGGCACCACCGGGCTCTCGGTCGCCTTCGACCTGCCGACCCAGATGGGGTACGACTCCGACGCCGAACTGGCCCACGGCGAGGTCGGCAAGGTGGGCGTGGCCATCGACTCGGTCGAGGACATGCGGGTGCTCTTCGACGGCATCCCGCTGGACCGGGTCTCGACCTCCATGACCATCAACGCGCCCGCCGCGCTGCTGCTGCTCCTCTACCAACTCGTGGCCGAGGAGCAGGGGGTGACGGGGGAGCTGCTGACCGGCACGATCCAGAACGACGTGCTCAAGGAGTACATCGCGCGCGGGACCTACATCTTCCCGCCCGGACCCTCGCTGCGGCTGGTCGCCGACACCTTCAAGTACTGCCGGGCCGAGCTGCCCAGGTGGAACACGATCTCGATCTCCGGCTACCACATGGCCGAGGCCGGGGCGTCACCCGCGCAGGAGATCGCCTTCACCCTGGCCGACGGCATCGCGTACGTGCGCACGGCGGTGGCCGCGGGCATGGACGTCGACGACTTCGCGCCACGGCTGTCGTTCTTCTTCGTCTCCCGCACCACCCTGCTGGAGGAGGTCGCCAAGTTCCGGGCCGCGCGGCGGATCTGGGCGCGGGTGATGCGCGAGGAGTTCGGCGCCCGGAACCCCAAGTCGCAGATGCTGCGCTTCCACACCCAGACGGCGGGGGTCCAGCTCACCGCGCAGCAGCCCGAGGTCAATCTGGTGCGGGTCGCGGTGCAGGGGCTCGCGGCCGTCCTCGGTGGCACCCAGTCGCTGCACACCAACGCCTTCGACGAGGCCATCGCGCTGCCCACGGACAAGTCCGCCCGGCTGGCGCTGCGCACCCAGCAGGTGCTGGCGTACGAGACGGATGTGACGGCCACCGTCGACCCGTTCGCGGGCTCGTACGCCGTCGAGTCGCTGACCGACGCGGTGGAGGCCGCCGCCCTGGACCTGATGCGGCGGGTGGAGGACCGGGGCGGTGCCGTGGCCGCCATCGAACAGGGCTTCCAGAAGGAGGAGATCGAGCGCAACGCCTATCGCATCGCGCGGGAGCAGGACGACGGCGAGCGGGTGGTGGTGGGCGTCAACCGCTTCCGGCTGGAGGAGGAAGAGCCCTATCAGCCGCTGCGGGTGGACCCGGCGATCGAGGACCGGCAGCGCGAGCGGCTGGCGGGGCTGCGCGCCGGGCGGGACGGGGAGGCGGTCCGTACGGCGCTGGCGGCGCTGAAGAAGGCGGCGGAGAGCGAGCCGGGCACGGCCAATGTGCTCTATCCGATGAAGGACGCGCTGGCGGCACGGGCCACGCTGGGCGAGGTGTGTGACGCGTTGCGCGAAGTGTGGGGCACCTATGTGCCCGCTGATGCATTCTGAGCGGTCCGGGGTTCACGGACGGGAGTCCGGGTGCACGGACGGGAACGCGGACGACGGCGAGGGGCGGGCCGATGGGGGCCGGACGGGTACGGGGCGCGGCGGCCGTGGGGCTGGTGCTGGTGATGGCGGCGCTCACGGGATGCGGTGGCGACGACGGTGACGGCGGGGGCGGCAGGGACCCGCGCGGCGGCCCCGCCCCCAGCGCGAGTGTCACGGCGAGCGCCCCGGCGGACACCGGTGCGCCCCGCACCGCCACACCGCTCGCGGAGCCGCTGCGTCTGCTGCCCGTGGTGATGTCGGCCCCCGGGACCTGTCCGAGCGTGCCGTTCACCGCGGACCCGGACGGCTACGCCACCTACCAGGACCGGGAGGAGATCTGTTACGTGGTCCGGCCGGACGACGGGATGACCGTCGACGAGCCCCGGTCCGCCGAGGCGGGTCATGACGAGAACGGCGGTGGCCACATCGTCACCGTCACCTTCAACAGCCGGGACGCCGCACGCTTCGCCCGGCTCACCCAGGAGCTCTCCACCCAGCAGCCGCCGGGGAACCAGCTCGCGATCGTGCGCGACGGCCGGGTGCTGTCCGCCCCGTCGGTGCCGAGCTCCATCACCGGCGGCACGGTGGTCATCTCGGGCGGCTTCACCCGTGAGTCCGCGCGCGAACTGGCCCGCGGCCTCGGCGGCGGGTGAGCGACACTGGGGTCATGTCTGCTCCCCGCCGCGCCTGTCCGGTCTGCACCCGAGAGATCGCGGTCGTGGGCGGGCGGTTCGCCCGCCACGATCCGCCGGGCCGCCGCTCCGACTACGAACTGGTCTCCTGTCCCGGGTCGCGGCGGATCGCGCCGCTGCTCAGCGCCCCGCCGAAACTGTTCGGCGGGGACGATCCGCCGACGGGCGGACAGCAGGCGCTGTTCTGATCCCCGGTCCCGCGCCCCGGACGGCCGTCCCCGCCCGTGCTCAGGTGGCGGTGCCGAACCACCGCGGCAGCCGGGCGAGCAGCTCCCGCTGATCCTCACCGGCCCACACCACATGGCCGTCCGGCCGCAACAGCACCGCGGGCACCTCCAGTTCGCCGCTGACGTCCACGACGTGGTCGACCCGGTCCGCCCAGCCCGCCACCGACAGCCGTCCGGTCTGGTCGAGCAGCAGCCCGCGGCCGTCGTGCGTCAGCTCGTAGAGACGGCCGCGCTTCAGCTCCAGGTCCCGCATCCGCAGGCCCAGCAGTTCATGGCCCTCGCCGACGTCATAGCGGACCCCGACCGCGGTGATCATCCCGGTCACGTACCGGTTCACCTCCTCGAAGTCCATCAGCCGGGAGAACAGCTCACGCAGCGCGGTGGCGCCCGGATCGGTGCCCAGCAGCGTGATCTGCGCGCGGGTGTTGTCCAGTACGGCCGCGCCCACCGGGTGCCGTTCGGAGTGGTAGCTGTCCAGCAGCCCCTCCGGGGCCCAGCCGTTGACCGTCGCGGCCAGCTTCCAGCCGAGGTTGAACGCGTCCTGCACACCGAGGTTGAGTCCCTGTCCGCCGGTCGGCGGGTGGATATGCGCCGCGTCCCCGGCCAGCAGCACCCGGCCGACCCGGTAGCGCTCGGCCTGCCGGGTGGCGTCGCCGAACCGGGACAGCCAGCGCGGTGAGTGCGCGCCGAAGTCGGTGCCCGCGACGGCCCGCAGCCGCTGGGTGAACTCCTCGAAGGTCGGCTCGGCCGCACGGTCCTCCGCCACCCCGTCGGCGGGTACGACGACACGGCACACCCCGTGTTCACCCGGGGTGACGCCGAACCGCAGCTGGGTCCTGCGGACCTCCGCGACGACGGCGGCGACCGTCGCCGGATCCTCGGTCATCTCCATTTCGCCCAGCAGCGTCTCGACCGTGGCGGGCAGGCCGGGGAAACCGACGCCGAGCCGCTTGCGCACCGTGCTGCGGCCGCCGTCACAGCCGACCAGGTAGCGCGAGCGCAGCCGGGTCCCGTCGGCCAGTTCGACCGTCACTCCGTCCTCGTCCTGGCTCAGCCCGGTCACTTCACGGCCGCGCCGGATCTCGGCGCCCAGTTCCAGGGCGCGTTCCTGCAACAGCCGTTCGGTGACCGGCTGCGGAGTGGCGACGCCGTAGGGGTGGGCCGTGTCCAGCCCGTCCGGCCACGGTGTGACGATGCCGCCGAAGAGACCACCGGCCTGGAACGTCTCACTGACCGCCAGAAACCGGTCGAGCAGACCGCGCTGGGCCATCAGCTCCACGCTGCGTGCGTGCAGCCCCTGACCGCGGGACTGGCTCGTCGGCTCGGCCAGCTTCTCCAGCACGACCGTCCGCACCCCGGCCAGCCGCAGCTCGCAGGCCAGCATCAGCCCGGTCGGACCACCCCCGGCGATGATCACATCGATCATTGACAATCCCCCGTTTCCGCAGGTCATCGCTTTCGGACGGTGAATTCTGCGGTACGGAGGGGGCCTTGCCGCAAGGCCCCCGGTGCGCTATATGTTGAGAGTGGCAAGGAGTGGTCGAACTCCTTGCCTTTGTCGTGTCGCCTGTGTCGTGTGCGGGCCGTGGCGCGGCCGCCGTCAGCCGCCCGTCACCAGCCGGGACGCGAGCCGCACCCCGGGGCTGCTTTCCGCCAGGGCCTCGGTCAGCTGGTCACCTGCCGCCTTCAGCGCGATGTCGTCCAGCGGCCCGAGCGCGTCCAGGACGAAGAAGGCCCGGGTGGTGGTGTGGGTGAGCCGGGTGCGGACGCACTGGCGCCAGTTCCAGCGACGGCAGGTGACACCCGCGTCGTCCCGCCAGACCACCTCGCCCGGCGCGGGGTGCTCGGTGACGGCCTCGCCCCCGGCCGTGGTCACGAAGTCCTCCTCGCCGGTGGCACGTACCAACCGCGCGGGGCCGCTGTAGTGGTCCAGGTCCTCACCGCCCAGGGGCACCGCGTGGGTGACCGAGACCGCGTTGTAGAGGTCGGTCAGCCGGTCCACCCGGGGCAGACCGGCGCCGACCCGGCGCAGCAGGGCCTCCGCGCTGGGCCGGGTGCGCTGCGGCTTGGCCCCGAAGCCGCGGAACGCCTCGCGCCAGGCGGCGAGGTGCGGGTCCTCCTCCACCGGCCCGTCCCCGAACCGCTCCCGGGCGGCCGACTCGGCCTCGGCCAGCAGGCGTTCGCTCAAGCCGTCACCCGGTCCGGGGCGCAGCCCCTCCGCGGTGATGAGCAGCGCGCGGTAGTCGGGGCGCAGCGCGTGGACGGCCGGGTCGATGGCGGCGGACTCCAGCCAGCCCGCTACGTCGTTGATCATGGTTCTCTCCCTGCGGTGGCGCGCTCGCGCGTGGGTCCGGCTGGTCCACTATGGCATACGGCGTGGTGCAGCATGCTGGACCATGGGTGCGGGGCCCACGGGGGCGGACCCCACCCCGGAACGGTGGGCAGCCGGATGGCGGCGCGACCGGCGCGGACGGGAGCCTTCTGGGTATGGATCAGCGCACCTCCGGCCACGGGCCGGACCGCAGGGGATTACTGGCCGCCGCGGCGTTCGCCGCACTGGGGGCGGCGGTCGCCGCGCCCGCCGCCCGGGCCGCACCGCACACCTCCGGCGGCCGGGCCCGGCTGACGCTGCCCGCCCCGACCGGGCCGTATCCCGTCGGCACCGTCTCCCGCCACCTCGTCGACCACGCCCGCCCCGATCCCTGGGTGGCGGCCAGGCCCTCCCGGGAGCTGATGATCAGCGTCCGCTATCCGGCCCG
The DNA here is from genome assembly GCF_056431485.1 of Streptomyces sp. NPDC045899. Taxonomy (NCBI): domain Bacteria; kingdom Bacillati; phylum Actinomycetota; class Actinomycetes; order Kitasatosporales; family Streptomycetaceae; genus Streptomyces; species Streptomyces sp. NPDC045899. The sequence goes on along the minus strand of NZ_JBWKKP010000021.1, from coordinate 60,180 downwards.
GGACGTCGGGGGGTATCCGCGTGCGGCGCAGCTGCTGCCGGGCGAGGCGGCCGGTTTCGACCGGCTGAACTCCTTCACCGGTGTGCCGGAGGGGCGCGTCGACTGGGCCGCGACCCGGACCTTCGGGCACCGGGGCGCCCCGGCCGCGCGGTGCGGCACCGGCCGGTGGCCCGTGGTGCTCTACTCGCCCGGTGTCGGCGATCCGCGTTCGCTGGGCACCACCCTCACCGATGAGCTGGCCTCATACGGATATGTCGTGGTCTGCGTCGACCACACCTACGACGCGTCGGCGGTCGAGTTCCCGGACGGCCGGGTGGAGACCAGCCGGCTGCCGGAGGAGTGGGAGCGGGCCGAGCGCGAGGGGACCTTCACCGCCCTGCTGGAGAAGACCTGCGCGGTGCGGGTGGCCGACACCCGCTTCGTCCTCGACCGGCTGGAGACGCTGGTCCCGGCCGGGACGGAGGTCTCGGCCGTCGGGATGTTCGGACAGTCCGCGGGCGGGTTCGCGGCCGTGCAGGGCATGCACGACGACCGGCGGATCGCGGCGGCCGCGAACCTGGACGGTGTGCTGGCCCACGTCAGGGAGGACCACGACCCGGGGAACCTCTCGACCGCCGCGCGGGACGGGGTGGACCGGCCCGTGCTGCTCATGGGCATGGAGGGCAACGATCACCACACCGTGCCCTCGTGGGGCGCGCTGTGGGACCACAGCTCCGGGCCGCGGTTCGATCTGACGCTGCGCGGCTCGCGCCATGCGGCGTTCACCGACGCCGTCGCGCTGCTGCCGCAGATCGTCCGGCGGCTCGGTCTGCCGGGCAGGACCGTCACCGAGGTGCTCGGCACGGTCCGGCCGCGGCGGGCGATGGCCGCCGAGCGGGCCTGTGTGCGGGGGTTCTTCGACACCTGGCTGCGGGGCCGCACCGGTGGTGGGCTGCCGGACGGCCCGTCGGCGGGTGGTCCGGAGCTGCGGCGGGTGCGCTGACGCGGGACGCGGGGCGTCGCGGCCTGGAAGCGGCCTGCGCGGCCTGACAGCGGCCTAGAAGAAGAGTCCGAGCTGGACGGTGAGCATCGCGATCACGATGGCGAGGGCCCATCCCGCGATGTGCTCCTTCAGCTGGTCGTCGTCCTTCGGGCCGCCGGTGCGGGGACGGAGGCCGATGCGGCGTGCCGCCATGTCGGTCATGCGGGTGTCCTCGGTGCTCGGAGATGATCGTGACGAACGGGATGAATCGGTCACCCCGTGCTTCACCAGGGTGCGTGACGACCCACCCGGGGTAAAGGGGGAGTGGCCGAACTCACCCGTAGGCCGTGTACCGTCACGCCGTTCCGCGTGCGAATCCGTGCGAATCGAGGAGGTCCAGGGTGACCAGCGTCATTCCCAAGGGTCTGGGCGAACAGGCCCGTGCGCTGGCCGGTGGCGAGGTGTCCTCCCGCGCCCTGGTCGAACAGGCGCTGGAGCGCATCGCCGCGACGCAGGGCACCCTCAACGCCTTCCGCCGGGTCCGGACCGAGGCCGCGCTGCGGGAGGCCGACGAGGCGGACCGGCGGCTGGCGGCGGGGGAGCGGGCGCCGCTGCTCGGGGTGCCGATCGCGATCAAGGACGATACGGATCTGGCGGGGGAGCCGACGGCGTTCGGCTGCCCCGGGGAGTTCCCCCTCAAGACCGAGGACGGCGAGGTCGTCCGGCGGCTGCGGGCGGCCGGTGCGGTGATCGTCGGCAAGACCAACACCCCCGAGCTGGGCCAGTGGCCCTTCACCGAGGGCCCGGCCTTCGGTGAGACCCGTAACCCCTGGAACCCCGCGCACACCCCCGGCGGTTCCTCCGGTGGGGCCGCGGCCGCCGTCGCCGCCGGGCTGGTCCCCGCCGCGCTGGGCTCGGACGGCGCGGGCTCGGTGCGGATCCCCGCCGCCTGGACCCATCTGGTGGGCATCAAACCGCAGCGCGGGCGGATCTCCACCTGGCCGGACGCCGAGGCGTTCAACGGCATCACCTGCAACGGCCCGCTGGCCCGCACGGTCGCGGACGCCGCCCTGCTGCTGCACGCCGCCAGCGGCAACCATGAGAGCGACCTCCACCGGCCCGAGCCGGTGGACGTGCTGTCCGCGGTGGGCCGCGACCCGGGACGGCTGCGGATCGCGCTCTCGCTCAAGCCGGCGTTCACGGGGACGCCCAAGGAGCTGGACCCGGTGGTCGAGGCCGCGGTGCTGCGGCTCGCGGAGCGGCTGGCCGCCCTCGGCCACGAGGTCGTCGAGGCCGAGCCGCGCTACGGGATGGTCGGGCTCGCCTTCGTGCCGCGCGCCACCGCCGGGATCCGCGAATGGGCCGCGCGGGTGCCGGACCAGGGCCTGCTGGACGTCCGCACCCAGGCCGCCGCCCGCCACGGACGGATGCTCGGCGGCGGTCCGCTGCGCTGGGCGCGCGCCGCGGAGCTGCGGCTGCACCGCCGGGTCGGCGCCATCTTCCACCGGCACGGATTCGATGTGGTGCTGGCCCCGACGACCGCCACCCCGCCGCTGCGGATCGGGGCGATGTCCGGGCTCTCCGGGTGGCGCACCGACCGCGCGATGATCGCGGCCTGCCCCTACGCCTGGCCGTGGAACGTCCTGGGATGGCCGGGGGTGAACGTACCGGCCGGGTTCGCCGACGCCGGCAACACCCTGCCGCTGGGAGCCCAGCTCCTCGGCCCGGCGGGGAGTGAGCCCCGTCTCATTTCGCTGGCCGCCCAGCTGGAGGCCGACCAGCGCTGGTTCGAGCACTGGCCCCAGCTGGCGGGGCAGTCGGCCGGACATTCGGACCCCGCGGCACCCTGAGCGGTGCGGAACGGGCTCTTCCGATGCGGTCACGCATACGTAAGATCATCACTACACTCCCGCCACATGGTGAAGAAGGTGACCGCGAAGCGACGGCGCAGAAAACACAACGGACAGATATTCGTCAACGCCTCCGGCGGCCGGAGGCAGCTGCTGAGGCTTGTGGCGCTGGCGGTCGGCGGTGTCTGCCTCGGCTTTCTGCTGCTGCTGGCGGCGGCCCTGTCCGGGGTGATCTGGCAGGACGAGACGGAGCCTCCCGGGACCGCTGAGCTCTCCACCACCGGCAGCGCCCCGGCCTCCGGGTCCTGGTCCGGCGCACACCTCCACGGCGCCGGGGTGTCCGCGCCCCTTGCCACGGCCCCGCGCACCGGAGGCAGCCCCTGGTGAGCCGCCATGCACTCCGCCCCCCGCCGCGCGGCCACTGGCTGCTGCTGATCATCGTCATCTCCGCGGTCGCCGCCGCGCTGGTCTTCGAGGGCTGGACCACCCACGAGGTCGCCTCCGAGCCGACGCGGAAACCCTGCACCCACCCCATCCCCAAGGCCGCCGACACCGGTGAGCCGGTGCTGCGCATCGCCGACGGCACGGTGCAGACGGCCGGGATGCCGGCCCGCACCGTCGCCCTCACCTTCGACGGGGGCCCCGATCCGGTGTGGACCCCGCGCCTGCTGAACCTGTTGCGCGAGCACCGCGCACACGCCACCTTCTTCGTCTCCGGCGCCCAGGCGGTCCGCCACCCGGAGCTGGTCCGGCGGATCCGCGCCGAGGGGCACGAACTCGGTTCGCTCACCTACACCGGTTCCGACCTGGGAACGGCCTCCGGGCCGCGTACCCGGCTGGAACTCTCACTGGCCCAGACCGCGCTGGCGGGCACCACCGGTGTCACCACCAAGCTCCTGCGGCTGCCGCTCACCACCCAGGCGGACACCCTGTGCGGCGGCGAGTGGACCGCCGCGCGGCGCGCCGCCGCCCAGGGGTACCTCGTGATCGCGGCCGACCGGCCGCTGCGGAAGCCGGAGCGGGGTGTCGTCCGGCAGTACAGCCAGACGGACACCGCCTACGGCCAGGTGAAGAAGCTCCTCGGAAACCGGAAGGTGGAGAGGTTCACCACCGTGTCCGGGGGGCTCGGCCAGTCCTCGGTCAACGCCCCGGCCTCCACCGTCGGCCACTGGCAGGGCCGGGCGCTGATCCAGGTCCAGGGCATCGGGCACTCCTTCGTCACCGCCATGACCTGGGTGCTCGGCATCGCCGGGGCGCTGGCCCTGCTGCGGCTGCTGGTGCTCCTCTTCCTCGCACGGGCCCATGTCCGGCGGCTGCACCGCTTCCGGCCCGGCGCGCCCTGGCTGCGCGAGGTCGACGAACCGGTGACGATCCTGGTCCCCGCCTACAACGAGGAGGCGGGGATCGAGTCCACCGTGCGGTCGCTGCTCGCCTCCACCCACCGGCAGCTCCAGGTCATCGTCATCGACGACGGGTCTACGGACCGCACCGTCGATCTCGCCACCGGGATCGACGACCCCCGGGTCATGGTGATCCGCCAGCGCAACGCGGGCAAGGCGGCCGCCCTCAACACCGGTCTGATCCACGCGCACCACGACATCGTGGTCATGGTCGACGCCGACACCGTCTTCGAGCCCGAGACCGTCCAGCGGCTCATCCAGCCGCTGGCCCACCCCGCCATCGGCGCGGTCAGCGGCAACACCAAGGTCGGCAACCGCCGTCGTCTGCTGGGCCGTTGGCAGCACCTGGAGTACGTCTTCGGGTTCAACCTCGACCGCCGGATGTACGAGGTGCTGGAGTGCATGCCGACCATCCCCGGCGCCATCGGTGCCTTCCGCCGTGACGCGCTGATGGGCGTCGGCGGGGTCAGCGAGGACACCCTCGCCGAGGACACCGACCTCACCATGGCGCTGTGGCGGGCGGGCTGGCGGGTCGTCTACGAGGAGTCCGCCATCGCCTGGACCGAGGTGCCCACCTCACTGCGCCAGTTGTGGCGGCAGCGCTACCGCTGGTGCTACGGCACCCTCCAGAGCATGTGGAAGCACCGGCGGGCGCTGGTCGAGATGGGGCCCGCCGGACGCTTCGCCCGCCGGGCGCTGCCGTACCTCTTCGTCTTCCAGATCGTGCTGCCGCTGATGGCGCCCATCGTGGACGTCTTCGCGGTGTACGGCGTGCTGTTCACCGATCCGCTGGAGTCGATCGGCGTGTGGTTCGCATTCCTGGTGGTGCAGCTCCTCGGTGCCGGATACGCGCTGCGGCTGGACAAGGAGCGGCTGAGGGCCCTGTGGTCGATGCCCTTCCAGCTCTTCGTCTACCGGCAGTTGATGTATCTGGTGATCATCCAGTCCGTGGTCAGCGCCCTGTTCGGCACCCGGCTGCGCTGGCACCGCATGCAGCGCTCCGGTTCGGCCGGTGACCAGCTGACCTACGACCCGGCCGCGCGGCCGGAGAGCCTGTCATCCCGATGAGCGGGCCGAGGAGGACCATGCCGAACCAGTGGCCGTACGACGGGAACGGGCAGTACGCCGGGAACGGGCCGTACCACGGGAACGGGCCGTACCACGGTAACCCGTGGCCTTACGACGGAACCGACCCCGGATACGCGCCCGCCCAGGGCGTCGACCCGCCACCGGAGCGCCAGCGGCCGGTACCGCTGCGGCGGATACCGCCGGATCCGTACCGGCCGCGCGAGGAACCCGCGAGCGGCGGGCGCGGCGAGGGCGGCCGGGGAACGCCCCGCCGCCGGTGGCCCCGGCGGCTGCGGCGGACGGTGGTCGTCGTACTCGCGCTGGCCCTCGCCGGTGCCGGTACCGCCTATGGCTGGGCCACGTCCCAGCTCAACACCGATGTCGATCTGAGCCGGGTCGAGGACCGCCCCGCCAAGGGCGAGGGCACCAACTACCTGATCGTCGGCTCCGACAGCCGGGACGGGCTCTCCAGCAAGGACAAGAAGGATCTGACCACGGGCTCGGCCGAGGGGCGCCGTACCGACTCGATGATGGTGCTGCACACCGGGGCCCACGGCAGCACGCTGATGAGCCTGCCACGCGACTCATGGGTGACCCTCCCGCCGTTCACCTACCCCATGACCGGCAAACGCCCCGGAGCGTCGAAGAACAAGCTCAACGCCGCGTTCTCGCTGGGCGGTCCCGAGCTGCTGGTGCGGACCGTGGAGCACAACACCGGACTGCGGATCGACCACTACGCGGAGATCGGCTTCGCGGGCTTCGTGAACGTCGTCGACTCGGTCGGCGGGGTCCCGATGTGCCTCGACCGGGCCATCAAGGACAAGAAGTCGGGCGCCGATCTGAAGGCCGGGTGCCAGACCCTGGACGGCGCCCAGGCGCTGGCCTTCGTCCGTCAGCGCCACCAGGAGGCCAAGGGTGACCTCGGCCGGAGCGCGAACCAGCAGAAGTTCCTGTCCGCCCTCGCGAAGAAGGCCGCGGAGCCGGGCCAGGCCCTGGTGCCGTGGAAGGTCTTCCCGACCGTGGGGGCCGGTCTGGACACCCTCATCGTGGACGAGGACATGGACCTGCCGACGCTCAAGTCCATGTTCGAGGCGATGCGGGGCGTCGCGGGCGGGTCCGGGAGGCAGCTGAACGTGCCCGTGGCGAGCCTCGGCTTCCCGACGTCCAAGGGCAGCGCGGTGAAGTGGGACGACAGGCGTGCGCAACGGCTCTTCGAGCAGCTGCGGAACGACCGCCCGGTGCGTCCTACTGGGTGAAGAAGGACGGCGGGTGGGCGGGGTCGGCCGAGCAGAGGAACAGCCCGGCGTGGCCGCCCCGCCCCACCGTCATCCCCGTCGGCTCGCGCGCCGCGGTGAACTCCGCGGTCCCCGGCACCAGATGACGCTCCTCCAGCGGCCACCAGCGGTCGGGTTCGGGCCCGCCCAGGAACTCATAGGTGTCGAACTGGAGGAACAGCGCGAGCGGCCGGCCGCAGTCGCCGCAGTCCAGCGCCGCCGGGAGATCGGTCGTCGCCCAGCCCATCGCGCCGCCCAGTTTGCAGCCGGGGAACGTGGACACCTCCTCGTACCACTCGCCGAGTCCTTCCCCCAGTCCGCCGGGCAGCTCCTCGTACCAGGGGTACTCCACCACCCGCTCCGGCCGCAGCACACAGGGCCGCGGCACCATGTCCTCGTCGTGCGCGTCACCGGTGCCCGGTTCCCCGGCGGCGGGCTCCCGTACGGCGGTGATCTCCGCGGTCCGCCGCCAGAACACCCGGCAGGACTGGCCCCAGCCCTCGGGGTGCGGCTGGTCGTGCCAGTCGGTGCACCACAGCACCTGGACCAGATCGGTTCCGGCCGGAAAGGTGATCTCGGGGAAGTCGGCCGCGGTCAGCTGGGCCACCGCGACCATCGGGTACGGCCCGAGGGGACGACCGCCCACATCCCGGTGGTCCGCGCAGTGCGGCCAGGGCTCACCGACGGGCCAGTACAGCGGTCCGCCCAGATGACTGTCCGTCACTCCGGGGGTGCCGCGCCGCGGATGCAGCCGCACGGTGGTGCGGGCGTGCGGGGCGAGCCCGGGGCGGAGCCGGACCGGATCGACGGAGGGCGCGGCGGTGGTGAGGGCCATCGGGGCAGTCTCGCACCGGGCCCCGCCGCCGCCGGCGGCCGCCCCGCGGTCCGGCGCTGCGGACACGGGCTAGGGGGCCAGGATGTCCAGCTCGCGCAGGGCGCCCACGGTGATCTCGCGGGTGTACGCCTCCGCCCGTTCCGCGTCCCGCATCCGGACCGCCTCGGCGACCCGTACGTGCAGGGTGACCGCCTCGGGGTCGGGGTCGGTGAACATCACCTCGTGCTCGGTACGGCCGGTCAGCACCGCGGCCACCACATCGCCGAGCCGCGCGAACATCTCGTTGCCGGAGGCGCGCAGGATCACCCGGTGGAACGCGATGTCGTGCACCAGGTATCCGGCGAGCTGCTGCCCGCGTGAGGTGGCCACCATGCCGAGGGCGTGCTCGGTCAGCTCGGCGCACTGCTCGGGGGTGGCGTGCTCGGCGGCCAGCGCCGCCGCGGCCGGTTCGACCGACGACCGCAGCGCGGTCAGCGAGCGGAGCTGGCGGGGGCGGTCGGGACCGGCCAGCCGCCAGCGGATGACCTGCGGATCGAAGACATCCCAGTCCTCCGCGGGGCGCACCGTCACCCCGACCCGGCGCCGGGACTCCACCAGGTGCATGGACTCCAGGACCCGCACCGCCTCCCGGACCACCGTGCGGGACACCTCGAACCGCTGCTCCAGCTCATCGGTGCGCAGCACGGTGCCCGGCGGATAGTCACCCGCGGTGATCGCGGGCCCGAGGGTCTGCAGCACCCGGGCGTGCGGCCCCCGCCCCTTGGACCCCTGATCGTCCGGCCCCTGGTTGTCCATGGGATCAGCCTACGTGCCCCGCTCGGAGCAAATAAGTATGACTTTTGAGTCACGGACTCTTGAATACGTCGTATCTGTGAGGTTGAGTGTGCCGCGGCGCCGAGGTCGACGAAGACAGCGAGGTTTCACCGCAATGCACGTCCCCCAGGTAGTTGTCGTCATGGGAGTGTCCGGAACGGGCAAGACCACGGTCGGGCCGCTGCTGGCCGACCGGCTCGGCGTGCCGTACGCCGAGGCCGACGACTTCCACCCGCCCGCCAACATCGCCAAGATGTCGGCCGGGACCCCGCTGGACGACGAGGACCGCAGGCCCTGGCTCGACGCCATCGGCGCATGGGCCCGGGACCACGCCGCGGGTGGCGGGGTGGTCAGCTGCTCCGCCCTCAAACGCGGCTACCGGGACCGGCTGCGCGCGGCCAACCCCGAGGTGGTCTTCCTCCATCTGACCGGCGACCGCGCACGGATCGCCGAGCGGATCAAGGCCCGCACGGGCCACTTCTTCTCCGACCGGATGCTCGCATCCCAGCTCGCCACGCTCGAACCGCTCGAGCCGGACGAGAACGGCATGGCCGTGGACATCTCCCCGGAGCCCGAGGCCATCGCCGAGCGGGCCGCCGCCGAGCTGCGGCGGCGCATCGCGCAGAACTGACACCGCTACGTAAGGAACATCCCGTGACCAGACTCAGCGTCGAGATGCTGGCAGCGGAGACCGTCGAGCCGATCACCTCGGCCGGTCACGCACAGCTGGGGATCGCCGTCCTCCTCGGCATCGCCGTCATCGTCCTGCTCATCACCACGTTCAAGCTGCACGCGTTCCTGTCGCTGACCATCGGCTCACTGGTGCTGGGCGCCGCGGCCGGGGCGCCGCTGGACAAGGCGATCGCCAGTTTCACGGCCGGACTCGGCACCACGGTCGCGGGTGTCGGAGTCCTGATCGCGCTGGGCGCGATACTCGGCAAACTGCTCGCCGACTCCGGCGGTGCCGACCAGATCGTCGACACCATCCTGGCGAGGGCGAGCGGACGGGCCATGCCCTGGGCGATGGCGCTGATCGCGGGACTGATCGGACTGCCGCTCTTCTTCGAGGTCGGCATCGTGCTGCTGATCCCCGTCGTCCTGCTGGTCGCCAAGCGCGGCAACTACTCCCTGATGCGCATCGGCATCCCGGCGCTCGCGGGCCTGTCCGTGATGCACGGCCTGGTGCCGCCGCACCCCGGTCCGCTGGCCGCGATCGACGCCGTCCACGCCAACCTGGGCGTCACCCTGGCCCTCGGGGTGCTGGTCGCGCTGCCCACCGTGGTCATCGCCGGACCGCTGTTCGCCCGGTACGCCGCCCGCTGGGTGGACATCACCCCGCCGGACCGGATGATCCCGCAGCGCCCCTCGGAGGACCTGGAGCGGCGGCCGGGCTTCACCGCCACCGTGGCCACCGTGCTGCTGCCGGTGGTGCTGATGCTGGGCAAGGCGCTCACCGACATCGTGGTGGACGACCCGGAGGCCGGGGTCCAGCGCACCATGGACGTCATCGGCTCGCCCCTGATCGCGCTGCTGGCCGCGGTGATCGTCGGGATGTTCACCCTCGGCCGGGCCGCGGGCTTCACCAAGGAGCGGATCACCACCACCGTGGAGACCTCGCTCGCCCCCATCGCCGGGATCCTGCTGATCGTCGGCGCGGGCGGCGGTTTCAAGCAGACGCTCATCGACATCGGCGTCGGTCAGATGGTCCTGGACTTCTCCAAGGACTGGAACATCTCCGCGCTGTTGCTGGCCTGGCTGATCGCGGTCGCCATCCGGCTGGCGACCGGATCGGCGACGGTGGCCACCATCTCCGCCGCGGGTCTGGTGGCACCGCTGGCAGCCGATATGTCCACCACCCACACGGCCCTGCTCGTGCTGGCCATCGGCGCCGGTTCGCTCTTCTTCAGCCATGTGAACGACGCGGGGTTCTGGCTGGTCAAGGAGTACTTCGGGATGAGTGTGGGGCAGACCCTGCGGACCTGGTCGGTGATGGAGACCATCATCTCCGTGACCGGGCTCGGCTTTGTGATGCTGCTCTCACTCGTGCTCTGAGGCCCCTGCCCGGAGGGCCGCGCTCCGCGCTCCGGGCCCCGTCGGGGAAGTGTGCGGAAAAAACATCCGCATGGAGCACATCCATCAGCCCCTGTCGCGCGTCATCAAGTGGAGCGGCATTGCTATGCCGCCGTACGGCAGGGGCATTTGGAGTTTTATCTTGAGATACGGCATGAAGAGCGTACGTCGCGCCACCGCGGCGGTCGTCACCGCGGGAGCCGTGCTGGCGGCGGGGGCGTTCTCCGCCACCGCGCAGGCCGCCGCGGTCGCCACGCCCTCGATCGCCGCCAAGGGCGGCTATGTGATGAACAACGGCACGGGCAAGAGCCTGTACACCAAGGCCGCGGACACCCGTCGTTCCACCGGCTCCACCACGAAGATCATGACGGCGAGGGTGGTGCTCGCCCAGCCGAACCTCAACCTCGACGCCAAGGTCACGGTCCAGAAGGCGTACAGCGACTACATCGTCGACAACAACTACGCCTCCTCGGCGCGGCTGATCGTCGGCGACAAGGTCACCGTCCGGCAGCTGCTCTACGGGCTGATGCTGCCGTCCGGCTGTGACGCGGCGTACGCGCTGGCCGACAAGTTCGGCAGTGGCTCCACGCGGTCCGCCCGGGTGAAGTCGTTCATCGGCAAGATGAACACCACCGCCAGGAACCTGGGTCTGGCCAACACCCACTTCGACTCGTTCGACGGCATCGGGCACGGGGCGAACTACTCCACCCCGCGTGATCTGACCAAGCTGGCCAGCAACGCGATGAAGTACTCGACCTTCCGGTCGGTCGTGAAGACCAAGTCGACCAAGCAGAAGGTGACCACGAAGAGCGGCGGCTACCGCTACATGTCGTGGAGCAACACCAACAACCTGCTCAGCGGCTACTCGGGCACGATCGGCGTCAAGACCGGCTCCGGTCCGGAGGCCAAGTACTGCCTGGTCTTCGCCGCCACCCGGAACGGCAAGACGATGATCGGTACGGTGCTCGCCTCCACCTCGGTGGACGCCCGCACCTCCGACGCCAAGAAGCTGATGGACTACGGCTTCAAGAAGTAGTCCCTCCGCGCCACGGGTCCGGGGCCCGTCCGATCGACCACACCGGTCGGCCGGACGGGCCCCGGCTCATGTCACACGCGGACGCCGCATACCCGTGATCGCCCCGGCACAGAATCAGCCCATGGACGACAACGGGGATGACCGCGCGCACGACCACGGGGACGATCACGCGGGGGCCGACAGCGCGACGGCGTACGCCTGGGCCGCCCTCGGCGGGGCGCCGGAGCCGGCCGCCGCCGTGAGCTACGCACCGGCGGCCGGAGCGCTGCCCGCCGGGCTCCCGGTGCGGGAGATGGCCCGCGCCACCGTGGGGGTGTGCTCACTGGCCGCCGCCGAACTGGACGCCCGGCGCTCCGGCCGTCCGCCGGCGGGGGAGGGCGGTATCCGGGTGGCCGAGGCCGCGGTGGCCACGGCGTTCCACAGCGAGCGGCTGCTGCGGATCGACGGACGGCAGCCGACCGCGTTCGCACCGCTGTCCGGATTCTGGCGGACGGCCGACGGCTGGGTCCGCACCCATGCCAACTACCCCCACCACCGCGCCCGGCTGCTGGCCGCCCTCGGCATCCCCGCCCGCGGTACCCCGGACCAGCTGGTGGAGCGGCTGCGCGCGGAGCTGGCGGGCCGCCGCGCGCACGAGGTGCAGGAGACGGCGTACCCGGCGGGTGCCCTGGCGGTGGCCGTGGCCCGGCCCGGTGCCACCGCCATGCCGCTGGACGGACTCCCGCTGGTCGAGGCCCGGCCGGGACCGGACGCCGGAGCGCGTCCGCTGCCCGCCGCGCCGCTGCCCGCCGAGGGGGTGCGGGTGCTCGATCTGACCCGGGTCCTCGCCGGACCGGTGGCCACCCGCACCCTCGCCGCGCTCGGCGCCGACGTACTGCGGATCGACGCGCCGCGACTGCCCGAGGACCCGGACTCGCACGCCGACACCGGGTTCGGCAAACGCTCCGCCCGGCTGGACCTCGGTGACCCCGGGGACCGGCGGACCTTCGGGGAACTCCTCGCCCGTGCCGATGTGGTGGTCAGCGGCTACCGCCCGGGTGCGCTGGACCGCTTCGGCCTCGACCCGGACACCCTGGCCGACCGGTACCCCGGGCTGATCGCCGTCCATCTGTGCGCCTGGGGCTGGTCCGGACCGTGGACCGGCCGCCGCGGCTTCGACAGCCTGGTCCAGGCGGGGACCGGGATCGCCGCGCTCGAGGCCGGACCGGACGGCATCCCGGGGGCGCTGCCCGCGCAGGCGCTGGACCACGGCACCGGCTATCTGATCGCGGCGGCGGTGCTGCGCGCACTGACCGAGCGCCAGGACACCGGCGCCGGGCGGCGTCTGCGCCTCTCGCTCGCGGGCACCGCGTCCTGGCTGCTGCACGGGATCACCCCGGTCGCGGAGGAAGGGCCCGGCCATGACCCGGCCCCATGGCTGGCCGAGACGGAATCGCCGTACGGCACGCTGCGGTACGCCCGTTCGCCACTCGTCCGGCCCGGCGGCGGGGGCTTCAACTGGAGTCGCCCGCCCGGCCGTTGGGGAACCGACGCTCCGGTCTGGCGCTGACCTCGGAGGTTTCGCTCACTGGCTGGAAAGCGCCCTGAGGGAATCCCTAGATCTGCTAGGGGACTTCGTAGTTTTGGTCCGTACCAGGGCGAGCACACGCGGTGGTGAGAACTGCCCGTGACACACAGTCAGGAGGTGTTCGCATGGCGATCAAGACCCTCCGCGCCCGGTTCGCCGGGGCGGCCGTCGCCGTCGTCACCGGTGTGGTCTGCGTTCCGTGGACGCAGACCGCCACCGCCGCCGAACCCGCCCCGCGGCACTGCGTGGTGGATGCCCGCTCCGGACAGCAGAGCTGTTTCGCGACCTTCACCGCGGCCGTCGACAGAGCCACGCACGGCCGGGTCACCGATGCCCCCGCCACCCCGCGGGAGGCCGCGGCGTCGGCGTCCTTCCGGGCGGAGCTGACCGGTGCCCGTACCGCGGCGGCGTCCGGGGCCCGGTCGAAGGCGGCGGAGGGGGACGTCATCCAGGGGACGTTCTTCGACGAGAAGGGCTTCACCGGCTCCTCGCTCACCATCACCGGTCCGGGTCTGTGCGAGAAGGACGGCTGGGTCGACTACCAGGCCGACCTGGCCGACGACTGGAAGAACCGCGTCTCCTCGGTGCAGCCGTGGGGCAACTGCGCGATCTGGCTCTACCCGGAGCCGGGTCTCGGCGGTGACCGCGACGGCCCGTTCGACGAGAACACCGCGGACGTCGGCCAGATGATGAACGACCGCACCCAGTCGATCGGGTTCAGCTGACCGCCACCGCGCTGAACCGGCGCCCGGTATCCCCCTTCATCGCACACCCCCCACGGGAGGGCTGCACATGAACAACCGCATACGCACCAGCACCGGCGACCGTCCCCACCGGATCCGTCGCACCCGCGCCGCCGTTCTGCTGTCCGCGGTGGCCGTCCTGGGCGGCGTCGCCATGGCCCCCGGCGCACAGGCCGAGGAGACGCCGACCCTGCGCGAACTGCTCGACAAGTGCGACAACGGCACCGACTCCTGCGTCTTCCATCCCGAGGGCGCCCCCACGGACTCCATGGGGGAGGCGCACCAGGTCGGTGACTCCGCCTACAACTGCACCGAGGACCTCCAGCGGTCGAGCATCGCGTGGGCCGACACCACCGGGGAGTCCAACAGCCTCGGGGTCTCGCTCAGCGCCGAGTACGGCTTCTCCGAGGTCTTCAAGGTGAGCATCGAGACCAGCTACGGGCACACCTGGGAGACCTCGCACACCGAGACCGACACCACCAATGTCGACGTCCGCCCCGGTGAGGTGGGCTGGGTGACCCGCGAACCCACCCTGGAGAAGGTCAAGGGCACCTACGAACTGCACTTCGAGGACCGGTTCTACGGTCACTACATCTGGTACGTGCCGTTCGAGTCGACCGCGCCCAAGAAGGACGCGTCCAGCACCAAGACCCAGCACACCCGCCCGATGACGGAGGAGGAGAAGGCCCAGCACTGCGGTTGAGCTCCGCAGGACGTCCGAGCGATGCCGTCGTATGTCTGCGGCTGCGTCGTGGCCGGTCGCGCAGTTCCCCGCGCCCCTTCGGGGCGCACCCGAAAGGCACCGGACGTCGCGCGGCTGCTTGGCGGCCAGTCGCCGGACGACGCGGGCGCCCCTCCCGGACCTCGGCCCGGGAGGGGCGCCCGCGGTGTGACGGCGGTGCGGCTACGGCAGCCGGACGGCGGACAGCGACCGCTTGAGCACCGGGGTCAGACGACGCTCGACGAAGCGGTACAGCAGCCAGGCCAGGCCCAGCATCAGGGACACGGTCAGCACCAGGGTGGCGTAGGAGGGAAGTCCCAGCTTCCGGTGCAGCACCCCGACCACCACCCAGCCCAGATGCTCGTGCACCAGGTAGAACGGGTAGGTCAGCGCCCCGGCCACGGTCAGCCAGCGCCAGTCGGCCCACCGCAGTCCGCCGAGGGCGATGAGTGCGACGGCCGCGTAGCCGAAGGCCACCACGGCGATGATGCCGGTGGACGAGCGGTAGGAGAAGGCGTCCACGTCCGCCGGGTGCCAGAGCCCGGCGATCGCGTAGTGCTGGCCGATCAGAAAGCTGATCGCGACGATGCCCCAGGCCAGGGCGTCATGGCCGTAGCGGTGGACCAGATACAGGCCGATGCCGCCGATGAAGTACGAGGCGTACTCGGGCATCAGCACCACGTCCAGCAGCGGCAGGTCCGCCGCCTCGGCCACGGCCGCGCCCAGGGTCCAGACGGCGCAGAACAGCAC
Source organism: Streptomyces sp. NPDC045899 (assembly GCF_056431485.1). Classification (NCBI taxonomy): domain Bacteria; kingdom Bacillati; phylum Actinomycetota; class Actinomycetes; order Kitasatosporales; family Streptomycetaceae; genus Streptomyces; species Streptomyces sp. NPDC045899. The sequence goes on along the minus strand of NZ_JBWKKP010000021.1, from coordinate 45,092 downwards.
CACCCGGCGGCGGTTGGCGCCGGGCAGGACGACGAACAGCGCGAAGAGGGCGTAGAAGCGCAGTTCGGCCCAGAGGGTCCAGCACACGCCCAGCACCCGGTCCACCCCGAGCGGCTGTTGCAGCATGGTCAGGTTGACCAGCGCGTCACTGGGCGAGACCGCCTCGTAGACGACCCAGGGGAGGGCGAAGACCGCCGTCACCAGGATGACCGCGGCCCAGTAGGCGGGGAAGAGCCGGGAGACCCGGGAGGCGAAGAACGAGCGCAGCGGGCGCCCCCAGCCGCTCATGCAGATGACGAACCCGCTGATGACGAAGAAGACCTGGACGCCCAGGCAGCCGTAGGCGAAGAAGGACGAGGCGGTGGGGAACTGCTCACGGGGCGAGGTGCCCCACGCCTGGCCGATCTCACCGGTGCGGCCGCCGTAGTGGTACGCGGCGACCATCAGGGCGGCCAGCAGCCGCAGCCCGTCCAGGGCACGCAGCCGCGGCGGACCGGCGGTGCGCGCAGGGCGTGCCTCGGCTCCGGCCGGGCGCGCGGGGGAGGACGAGAGGGACCGGGGGCCCGCGTCGGGGACGGTGGTGGCGCTCATCCGCCCGCCCCCGGACGCGGGCACCGTATGCAGGGCGTCCGGCTCATCCGGTGGCCGTCCGCTTCAGCGCCGACCGCTTCAGGGCGCGGGCCCGGCGGGCGACCCGGCGCACCGCCTCGTTGCGCGGGATGAACGCGAGCTGGGAGGGGACCGCACCGGGCAGGGCGAGCGCGGTGAGCCTGCGCCGCTTGAAGTAGCGCCAGGTGTGGGCGTCCAGGTGGGCCGACAGATAGCGTTCGGCGGCCGGACGCAGCCCGGGGTAGATCTTGGCCTGCATCGCGAAGCCCACCGCGGAGACCAGCCCGGTCAGCCGCCGTCCGGCGCGCTCGTCGACCGGCGCGGCGCCCGCGGCCACCGCGCGGTGGTCCTCCAGGTCCGGCAGCAGCGCGTCCACGATGGTCACCGGCACCCGGTTGCTGTTCTGGTACGGCGCCAGCCGCTCCAGCAGCACCTCGGTGCCGATCCGGGCGACGGGCAGTCCGTAGAAGACGCTCGCGGTGAGCAGCGCGGTGGAGAAGCAGCCGATCACCAGCGCCGGGCGCATCCGCTGGTACAGCACCTCGGCCAGGACCGGGGTGTCCAGCACGGTCAGCTCCGCGCCCAGTTCCGCGGCCTTCTTCTCCAGTAGCCGGGACCAGCGGGCCGGGGCGGTGGGATGCGGTTTGAAGACCACCGTGCGGTGGCCGAGCGCCACGGCGCCGCGCAACATCCGTACGTGCAGCTCTTCCTCCTCCTGCGGAGTGAGGATGTCCAGCGCGGAGAGGTACTGGCCGAGCATCAGCGCCGGTCCGTCGCCGGTGGCGATCCGCTCGCTGGCGGAGGCCACCCCGCGCGGGGCCGCGTCGGCGACCTCGCCGAGCACCTTGGTGAACACCTCGGTCGGCAGGACCTCCGGCTCCACCCCGAACTCGGTGAGCAGCAGCGGCCGCAGGCCCGGCACCAGGTCCAGATGGAGCAGCCGCCGGATCCGGGTGCCGATCAGCGGGTCCAGCTTGTTGCGGGTCGGGCCGTAGCTCATCAGGCCGTCGGCGTAGACGTCGATGGGCGCGCCCTGGAAGACGCCCGCCACCGCCATCGCCGGGTTGACCTGGATGGACTCCAGGACCAGTTCGATGTCGTCCTCGCCGAGGTTCCACAGCAGCCGCAGATGGCGCTCCCACAGCGGGGTGTCGTCGGACCGCGGTGACCAGCCGCCGGGGTGGAACGGGCTGATCGTCTCGTTCCAGGAGAGCACCCGGTCGAAGCGGCCGCGCAGCCGCTCGAAGCCGGGCATCTCGTCCACGGCCGGGGTGGTCTCCGGGGTCGCCGCGTTGTTGCTGATGAGCAGCAGCCGGCGGTCGGCCGGTCCGATGCTCCCCGCGTCGACGGCGGCCGCCAGGGTCGCCGCGCCGTAGAGGGTCGAGGCGAGGAAGATCTGGGTGCGTCCGCGCTCGGCGCGGGGGGTGTAGCCGGACATCAGGCCGCCACCTCCGGTGCGGGGCGGCGCTTGACCCGCCGCAGTCGTGCGGCGCGCTCGTAGTCCATGGAATCCAGCGCGTCCTTCAGTACGTCCTGGGGCATTCGTTTCATCGCGGCCGCCGACAGGGAACGGAGTTTCCTGGCCACTTGGGGTTCGAATCTCTCGATGTTTCCGAGGTGATGGGAAATGATCGCGCAATAGGTGCGGACCGCTTTCGGGAGCAGGGTGTCGGCGTCCCGGTCGCGGGCCGTTTCCTCGATGACCTGATCGAATGCGCGAATGAAGTCCAGTTGGCGCACATCGCCGATCTGCGTGAGCGACGAGGAAACCCCGCGCCGGTAGAACACCCCGTACAGACCGAGGACGGCGAAGGTGCGCGCCTCACGGTGCAGCCGCCAGATCCAGGGCCGGTCCTCGGCGGTGCGCAGCCCGTGGGTGAAGTGCAGCAGCCCCTCGTCCAGCAGCCGCCGGTGGTACATGCCCGCCCAGGCGAACGCGTAGTCCACCGAGGTGGAGCGGTCGGCGGGCAGGATGGCCTCCCGCGGGTCCAGCACCACCCCGCGGCGGCCGTGCGGCACCCGGTGGACCGACCGTGCGCGGCCGGTGCACTGCACATGGTCGGTACGGACGAAGTCGCAGTCCAGGTCCTCCATGGCGGCCAGCAGCCGGGCGTAGTACCCGGGGGCCAGCCAGTCGTCGCCGTCGAGGAAGGTCAGGTACTCGCCGCGGGCCGCGTCGAGCCCGGTGTTGCGCGCGGTGGCGAGCCCGCCGTTCTGTTCGTGCCGCAGGTACACCGCACCCGGCAGCTCGCGCTCGGCGCGCTCCAGGATCTCCGGTGTCCCATCGGTGGCACAGTCGTCGACGAGAATGAATTCGAAGTCCTCGCGCGCGTTCGCACGCAGGCTTCTGAGCGTGTCGGGGGCATAGGTCTGCACGTTGTAGAACGGCACGATGACGGAGAGCTTAACCACGCGGGTGACGCTAGGTCGCCGTCCGGCATTCGTCTTGACCAGTGGAGTACCTGAAGGTGAACGAAGAACGTCGGAACGGTTAACCCGCTCTTCCCGGCGGCCGATTCGCCAATCGTCGACGCGCTGTTAACCCTTTGTTGCTCCCGCGTTGGGCCGTGAATCGATATCGCTTCCTAGCGTCTTCGACGTGTCCTCACCTATCCCTGCATCCCCGCGAGTGGCCGTGCTCGCCGACTCCGACACCCGGTGGAAATGGGGCGCGCTCACCGCGCAGCGCCTCGTCCCCGAAGGTCCGGAGACGGGCGGCCGCCTGGACGGCTTCCTGCTGCGCGGTCGGGCGACGCCGACCGTCCGGCAGCTCGCCGAGGTGGGGGTGCGCGCCGACGCGCTGCGCGAGGTGACCGGACCCGAGTTCGTCCGCGCGATGGACCGTGAACACTACGACGTCATCGTGCTCTCGCTGGTCGGCGGGGCCGTCCAGGCCATGGTGCACGGTCTGGCACACACCTGGCGCGGGGCCGCCCGCCGCCCGGTGGTCGTCACCGGCTACGTCGGCGTGGTCTACGAGAAGCTGGCCGACGGACTGCTGCTGCGCCACGGCGCCGATGTCGTGCTCGCCAACTCCCGCCATGACGCGGAGCGGTTCCGCGAGGTCTACCGGGGCGTGGGCGCCCCGGCGGACAGCGTCGTGGAGTGCGCGCTGCCGTTCCTCGGCGGCGCCCGCTACGACGAGCGGGCCCGGCTCGGCCGCGCCCACCCCGGCGGCACCGTGGTCTTCGCCGTCCAGCCGTCCGTCCCCGACAACCGCGCGGACCGCACCTATCTGCTGCGCCGCGCGGTGGAGCACGCCCGCAGCCACCCCGACCGCGAGGTCGTGGTCAAACTGCGCAGCAAGCCGGGTGAGCACACCACCCATATCGAGGAACTGCCCTACCAGAAGCTGATCGACCGGCTCGGCGACGGCGTCCCCGCCAACCTCCGCCTGGCGTACGGGAACATGGGCGAGGTCCTGGACACCGCCGACCTGCTGGTCACGGTCAGCTCCACGGCCGCCCTGGAGTCCCTGCACCGGGGCGTCCCCACCGCCGTCCTCACCGACCTGGGGATCCGCGAGGCCCTGGGCAACCACCACTTCCTCGGCTCCGGCTGTCTGGCCTCCTGGGACCAGCTGGACGCCGGGCACCGGCCCGAGCCCGACCCCGGGTGGCTGGCCCGACAGGGCGTCGCCGCCGACGGGCCGTACGAGACCTGGTTCGACGCCGCCCGGGAGCGGGTCGCCGCACTGGTCGCCGCGGACACCCTGCCGCCGCTCGACCCCTACTACACCCGTGCCACCGCCCCCGGCTATCTGCCCGGACGGCTGGCCCGCTACGGCTTCGCACCGGACGGCCGGCCGCGCCCCGGCGCCGCCCCCGAGGACGGGGCCGGGGGGCTGCGCCGGGTGGTGCGCCACACGATGCGCGAGGCGGCCCGCGGCGCCTACCGCCACGGCGTCCAGCGCGTGGCACCCGTCATCCGGCGGATGGGGGAGCTGTGACCACCCCCGCGACCACCGCCCCGGCGACCACCGCCCCCGCGACCACCTGCCCACGCACCGAAGGAGCCGCGATGCCCCCGTCCTCCGACCGGCGAGTACTCGCCGTGATCCCCGCCCGCGGCGGATCCAAGGGCGTCCCCGCCAAGAACCTGGCCGCCGTCGGCGGCGTACCGCTGGTGGCGCGGGCCGTCCGGGAGTGCCGGGCCAGCCGCCTGGTGACGGACGTGGTGGTGTCCACCGACGACTCCGGGATCGCCGCCGCGGCCCGCGGCGCGGGCGCCGAGGTGGTCCACCGGCCCCCGGCCATCGCGGGCGACACCGCCACCAGCGAGGCCGCGGTGATCCACGCCATGGACAGCTGCGAGGCGCTCGGCGGCGGACCGGTGGACGTGGTGCTGCTGGTCCAGTGCACGAGCCCGTTCCTGGTCCGCGAGGACATCGACGGAGTGGCCGCGGCGGTGGTCGAGAAGGGCGCCGACAGCGCCCTGACCGTCGCCCCGTTCCACGGCTTCGTCTGGCGCGAGGACGAGAACAGCGGCGCCCCGACCGCACCGACGGCGGTCTCCTCCGTCCCGGGCAGCGCGGTTCCGGCCGCGGCCGGAACCGCGGGTGACGCCGCGAGCCCGGCCGACGCCGAGCCGGGGGGCGGGACCGCGGCAGCCTCCGCCATGCCCGACGCGGCGCCCGCCGCGCCGGCAGGCGTGAACCCGGTCCCCGCCGCCGCAGGCGGCATGGGCGTCAACCACGACAAGGCGTACCGCCCGCGCCGTCAGGACCGCCCGCAGGACTTCCTGGAGACCGGCGCCGCCTACGCGATGGACGCCCGGGGCTTCCGCGAGGCCGGGCACCGCTTCTTCGGCCGTACCGACCTGGTGCGCACCGACGCCGCCCGGGTGCTGGAGGTCGACGATCCGCACGACCTGGCCCGCGCCCGCGCGTTGGCGCCGCTGCTGGACCCGGGCCGGGCGGGCTCCCTCCCCACCCGCGACGACATCGACGCGGTGGTACTCGACTTCGACGGCACCCAGACCGACGACAGGGTGCTGATCGACTCCGAAGGACGTGAACTCGTCGCCGTGCACCGCGGTGACGGGCTCGGGATCGCCGCCCTGCGCCGGGCGGAGCTCGCGCTGCTGATCCTGTCCACGGAGAAGAACCCGGTCGTCGCCGCACGGGCCCGCAAACTCCAGGTCCCCGTGCTCCACGGCATCGACCGAAAAGATCTCGCACTGAAGCAGTGGTGCGAGGAGCAGGGCATCGCGCCGGAGCGCGTGCTCTACGTCGGCAACGACGTCAACGACCTCCCGTGCTTCGGCCTCGTCGGCTGGCCCGTGGCGGTCTCAGGTGCGCACGACGTCGTGCGCGGCGCAGCGCGCGCGGTCACCTCCACCCCCGGCGGTGACGGCGCGATCCGCGAGATCGCCTCGTGGATTCTCGGAAAGGAACTGTCTTAAGTGAGCTCCATCTCCCGCCTCCGCACCCTCGGCGACAAGACCGCCGGCCCCGGTCAGCCGGTCTACGTCACCGGTGAGATCGGCATCAACCACAACGGCGACCTGGAGAACGCGTTCAAGCTGATCGACGCGGCCGCCGACGCGGGCTGCGACGCGGTCAAGTTCCAGAAGCGAACCCCGGAGATCTGCACCCCTCGCGACCAGTGGGACATCGAGCGCGACACCCCCTGGGGCCGGATGACCTACATCGACTACCGCCACCGCGTGGAGTTCGGTGAGGACGAGTACCGCGCCATCGACGAGCACTGCAAGAAGCGCGGCATCTCCTGGTTCGCCTCCCCGTGGGACACCGAGGCCGTCGCCTTCCTGGAGAAGTTCGACGTCCCGGCCCACAAGGTGGCCTCCGCCTCGCTGACCGACGACGAGCTGCTGCGCGCCCTGCGGGCGACCGGCCGCACGATCATCCTGTCGACGGGCATGTCCACCCCCAAGCAGATCCGTCACGCGGTCGAGGTGCTGGGCAGCGACAACATCCTGCTCTGCCACGCCACCTCCACCTACCCGGCGAAGGCCGAGGAGCTCAACCTGCGCGTGATCAACACGCTCCAGGCCGAGTACCCCAACGTGCCGATCGGCTACTCCGGCCACGAGACCGGTCTGCAGACCACGCTGGCCGCCGTCGCGCTCGGCGCGACCTTCATCGAGCGCCACATCACCCTGGACCGCGCCATGTGGGGTTCGGACCAGGCCGCGTCGGTGGAGCCGCAGGGCCTGACGCGCCTCGTCCGTGACATCCGCGTGGTCGAGGAGTCGCTGGGCGACGGCGTCAAGAAGGTCTACGAGAGCGAGCTCGGCCCGATGAAGAAGCTGCGCCGGGTCCCGGGTGTCGTCGCCGAGGGCGAGACCGCCGAGCGCGAGCCGGTCGCGGTCTGAGACACCTCGACGTGAACCCACCGGCCGGTGAGACCGGCCCGCGCCCGGAGACGGCGGGCGGCCCCGAACACTCGGGAGCCGCCCGCCGGGTCCGGGCCCTTCCCCCGGACGGTGCGATGCCCTCGTGGACGGTGTGATGCCCCCCGCCCCCTCGTCACCCCCGAGCACCCTCGCCTTCGTGGAGAGCCCGGTCCAGCTGCTCAACGTGCTGGAGTGGGCGTACGCGGACGTGCGGCGCGGTACTACGGGACCGGAGCGGCCGCCGTCGCTGGGCGCGGCCCTGGACCTCACCGTGGTGGTGCTCTCCCCGCACGATCCGATGACCCGCGGCCAGCTGCGCCGGATGGCCGAGCTGGCCCGCGACGAGGGCCTCACGGTGCGCTGGGAGGACGCGCGCGGCGGGGCGGGCGCCCCGCTGAAGACCATCGGCGGACTGCGCGGACCGCTGCGCCGCGCCGGGCGGATCGTCATCGGCGATCCCTTCTCCCGCTACGTCCAGCTGCTGCTGACCCTCACCCGCGCCCGGGACCTGGTCGTGGTGGACGACGGCACGGCCACCATGGAGTTCATCTCCCAGCTCGCGGGCGGGGAGCGGCTGGAGCGCTGGCACCGCCGCGGCAGCGGCCGAGGGGCGCGCGAGCTGGTCTTCGCGCCGGTGTCGGCCACCGCACGCCGTCGGCTCACCCCGGGCGACAAGCGCCGGGTCGAGGTCTTCAGCTCCATGCCGGTCGAACCGCCCCCCGGCGTGACCGTCACCGCCCATGACTTCGCCTGGACCCGGTCCCGCTTCGGCCCGCCCCGGCTCACCCGCGGTACCGATCTGGTGGGCACCTCGCTGGTGGAGACCGGGGTGGTGGACCTGGAGCGCTATCTGGAGGCGGTCGCCGGTCTGGCCCGTGCCCACGGCGCCACCCGCTACTTCGCGCACCGCCGGGAGAGCGCCGAGAAGCTGCACCGGGTCTCGGCCGAGGTGGGGCTGGAGATCGTACGGCCCGATCTGCCGCTGGAGCTGATAGCGCGCCGCGGCCCCATCGGCCACACCATCGTGAGCTTCCCCTCGACCGTGGTGCACACCCTCCCGCTGGCGCTGGTGGGCACCGGGGTGCAGGTCGCGGTCTGCGATGTGGACCCCGCCTGGCTGACGAGCGACGCCTCGCCGCGCGCGCAGGGCTTCCTGTCGGGCGTCACCGGTACCGCCCGGGACGTGACCCGGCTGGGCCCGCCCCCCGGGGCGGCGACCGGCCCGTCTCCCGGCCCGTCTCCCGGCGCGGCGACCGGGACGGCCCCGGCACCGCCGGTGCCGCCGACACCGCCCGCGTCGTCCCCGGGGCGGCCCGCGACCCCCGGGACCGCCGTGGCAGCTTCCTGACAGCATCGCTCGGACGGGCGTGTGGCGCTTCTCACGACAAAGCGGACTGTTATACCCCCTGACTAGGGAGATCATGCGCCGGGAGGGGGACTTTTCCTTCCCCGATCCGGTTGAAGTTTTGTTGATCGACATTCGGACGGCCGGGTCGCCGTTCTACGCTTCTTCAGGTGAAGCAATTGATGTCCCTCGATGAGACCGATGCCACACCCACCGCCGACGCGGCACTGCCCGGTGCGCTCCCCGACGCGCTCCGCGCCGAACTGATCGCCTTCCGGCGGGATTTGCATATGCACCCGGAGCTCGGCAACTGCGAGTTCCGCACCACGGCCGCGATCAAGGCGCGGCTGGAGCGTGCGGGCCTCACTCCGCGGGTGCTTCCCTCCGGCACCGGTCTCATCTGTGACATCGGCCCCCAGGACAGCCTGTCGACGACACTGCCGCTGCTCGCGCTGCGCGCCGACATCGACGGACTGCCGATCCCGGACACCAAGACCGTCCCCTACCGCTCGACCTTCGCCGACCGGGCCCACGCCTGCGGCCACGATGTGCACACCACCGTGGTGCTCGGCGCCGGCCTGGTGCTGGCCGAGCTGGCCCGTGAGGGGCGGCTGCACCGCCCCGTGCGGCTGCTGTTCCAGCCCGCCGAGGAGGTGCTGCCCGGCGGCGCGGCCGACGCGATGGAGGCGGGGGTGCTGGACGGCGTGGGCCGGATCCTGGCCCTGCACTGCGACCCCAAGGTCGAGGTCGGCCGGATCGGGCTGCGCACCGGGCCGATCACCTCGGCCTGCGACCGGCTGGAGATCTCCCTCGACGGGCCCGGCGGCCACACCGCGCGCCCGCATCTGACCACCGACCTGGTGACCGCCACCGCCAAGGTGATCACCGAGGTGCCCGCACTGCTGGCCCGCCGGGCCGACGCCCGTTCCGGGCTCGCCCTGACCTGGGGGCGGGTGGAGTCCGGTCACGCCTGCAACGTCATCCCGCAGCACGCCGAGCTGTCCGGAACCGTGCGCTGTCTGGACCTGCCCGCCTGGCGCGAGGCCCCGGACCTGGTGCACGCCGCGGTGGACGAGATCGCCACCCTGCACCGGGCCAAGTCGGAGATCAACTACATCCGAGGGGTCCCCCCGGTGGTCAATGAGGTGAGCTCCACCGAGCTGCTGCGTGACGCCATGGTCGCCCGGCGTGGTTCGACCGCGGTCGAGGGCACCGAACAGAGCCTCGGCGGCGAGGACTTCTCCTGGTACCTGGAGCGGGTGCCGGGCGCGATGGCCCGGCTGGGCGTCCGCCGGGTCGGCGACACCACCCGGCGCGATCTGCACTGCGGTGACTTCGATGTGGACGAGGGCGCCATCCAGGTCGGCGTGGAGCTGTTCACCGCGGCCGCGCTGCTCGACCGGAACCTTCTGTAGACCCCGCGTCACCGCCCCGTCACCCCCTCGCGCCCCCTCGGTCAAGGCACGTTCGCGACGATCCGATAACGGCTTCCGAGGGGGGCTTTATCTGACATCTACGCGCGTTACGATGCGGCGGAGCCAGCGCCAAAGGAGGCGCTTCGAGTCAGAGGGGACCCTCGTGCGCCGGGTATCCAGGATAGTTGTCGCGGGGCTTGCCACCGCGGCCCTCGCATTCTCCGCCACCGCCTGTGGCAGCAGTTCGGAATCAGGAAGCAAGGACAAGGGCATCGGCCTGGCCTATGACGTGGGCGGCCGCGGTGACCACTCCTTCAACGACTCCGCCGCCAAGGGCTACGACAAGGCCAAGAAGGACTTCAAGATCGGCGGCAAGGAGCTGACGGCGAAGGACGGCGACACCGACGCCGACCGCTACGACAAGCTCGCCAGCCTCGCCGAGGAGGGCTACAACCCGGTCATCGGCGTCGGCTACGCGTGGACCCCCTCGCTCTCCAAGGCCGCCAAGAAGTACAAGGACACCGACTTCGCGATCGTCGACTCGGTCGTCGACCTCAAGAACGTCGCGAGCCTGGTCTCCGCCGAGCACGAGGGCTCCTACCTCGCCGGTGTGGCCGCCGGCCTGAAGACCAAGACCAACAAGGTCGGCTTCATCGGTGGTACCGACAGCGCGCTGATCAAGAAGTTCGCGGGTGGCTTCCAGCAGGGCCTGAAGGACACCAACCCCAAGGCGTCGCTCAACGTCCAGTGGGTCCAGGTCGGTTCGGCCAAGGGCTTCGGCATGCCCGACCGCGGCAAGGACATCGCGGACGGCATGCTCTCCAACAAGGTTGACGTGATCTTCTCGGCGGCCGGCGGCTCCGGCGCGGGCGCCATCGAGGCCACCGCCAAGAAGAAGGGCACCTGGTCGATCGGTGTCGACGGCGACCAGTACTACGACAAGGGCCTGGCCCAGTACAAGCACACGATCATGACCTCGATGATCAAGACCGTGGACGGCTCGGTCTACGACTTCATCAAGAGCGTGGCCAAGGACAAGAAGCCCGAGAGCGGCATCCAGTCCTACGACCTGAAGCGCGGCGGCGTCTCCCTCTCCTACTCCGGCGGATTCATCGACGACATCAAGCCGAAGATCGAGACGGCCAAGAAGAAGATCATCGACGGCAAGATCAAGGTGGCTGACACCTACAAGGACTGATCTCCTTCCGCCACGGACCCGGGGGACCCGCCGTCCGCCCGGGTCCGTGGCACTCCCCGGCCAGCCCCACCGCTCACGCCCCTCAGGAGTGCGCCATCAAAGCCGCCAGCCCGCCCCAGGGCGCCCCCGCCGGCGACGTCCAGGACATCGCCGTTGAACTCCGCGGAATCACCAAGCGGTTCCCCGGAGTCGTCGCCAACCACGACATCGACATCACCGTGCGCCGCGGTACCGTCCACGCCCTCGTCGGCGAGAACGGTGCGGGCAAGTCGACCCTGATGAAGATCCTCTACGGGATGCAGCGCCCGGACGAGGGCACCATCGCGCTCGACGGCGACACGGTCGAACTGCACTCCCCGGCGGACGCGATATCCCGCGGCGTGGGCATGGTGCACCAGCACTTCATGCTGGCCGACAACTTCACGGTGCTGGAGAACGTCGTCCTCGGCGCGGAGAAGCTGCACGGCATCGGCGCCAAGGCGCGCGCCAGGATCAGGGAGATCTCCGACTCCTACGGTCTGGGGGTGCGCCCCGACGCCCTCGTGGAGGAGCTCGGTGTCGCCGACCGCCAGCGGGTGGAGATCCTCAAGGTCCTCTACCGCGGCGCCCGGACGCTGATCCTCGACGAGCCGACCGCGGTCCTGGTGCCGCAGGAGGTCGACGCGCTCTTCGACAACCTCCGCGAGCTCAAGTCCGAGGGCCTCACCGTCATCTTCATCTCCCACAAGCTGGGCGAGGTGCTCTCGGTGGCCGATGACATCACCGTCATCCGGCGCGGCACCACGGTGGCCTCCGTCGTCCCCTCCGAGACCAACCCCCGGCAGCTCGCCGAGCTGATGGTCGGCAGCGAACTGCCCTCCCCGGAGACCCGCGAGTCCACCGTCACCGACCAGAAGATGCTGACCGTCGACGGTCTGCGGCTGACCGCCACCGATGTGGACGGTGTGGAGCGCGCGGTGCTCGACGGCATCGACTTCACCATCCACAAGGGCGAAGTCCTGGGCATCGCCGGTGTGGAGGGCAACGGCCAGGCCGAACTGGTCGAGGCCGTCATGGGCATCCGGGACCCCGACGCGGGTGTCATCACCCTCGACGGCGCCGACATCTCGCACGCCCCCACCCGCAAGCGGCGTGAGGACGGCATCGGTTACATCCCCGAGGACCGCCACCGGCACGCCCTGCTGCTGGAGGCCCCGCTGTGGGAGAACCGCATCCTCGGCCATGTCACCGAGGAGCCCAACAGCAAGGGCGGACTGCTCAACCCGGGCGCCGCGCGCCGTGACACCGAGCGCATCGTCGCCGAGTACGACGTGCGCACCCCCGGTATCGAGGTCACCGCGGCCTCCCTGTCCGGCGGCAACCAGCAGAAGCTGATCATCGGCCGGGAGATGAGCCACCACCCCAAGCTGCTGATCGCCGCGCACCCCACCCGTGGTGTGGACGTCGGCGCCCAGGCGCAGATCTGGGACCAGATCCGGGCCGCCCGCCGCGAGGGCCTGGCGGTGCTGCTGATCTCGGCCGATCTCGATGAGCTGATCGGCCTGTCCGACACCCTGCGGGTGATGTACCGCGGCCGGCTGGTCGCCGACGCCGACCCCTGCACGATCACCCCGGAGGAACTGGGCTCGGCCATGACCGGCGCGGCGTCCGGCCATCTGGAGGGCTCGGCCGACGCCGACGCACCGGCCGACACCGTCCCGGCCGCCGCACCGGCCGACGCCGCCCCGGCTGGGGGAGAGGACCGATGAAGAAGTTCGACAAGGAGCGGATGCTCCTCGCGGTCGCGGCCCCGCTGCTCGCGATCGTCAGCGCGTTCCTGCTGACCGCACTGGTGCTGGCGGCGACCGGCAAGGCACCGTTCGAAGCCTTCGGCGTGATGTTCGAGTACGGGGTGAAGTCCGACAGCCAGGTCTACATCCTCAACAAGGCGACGACGTACTACCTGGCGGGTCTCGCGGTGGCCATCGGCTTCCGGATGAACCTGTTCAACATCGGCGTCGACGGCCAGTACCGGCTGGGCGCCTTCTTCGGCGCCGCCGCCGGTGGCGCGATGGGGCTGCCGGGTCTGGTGCAGATCCCGCTGATCATCCTGGTCGCCATGCTGGTCGGCGCGATGTGGGCGTCGATCGCCGGTCTGCTCAAGGTCTACCGCGGCGTCAGCGAGGTGATCAGCACCATCATGCTGAACTCCCTCGCGGGCATCCTCATCAGCTATCTGCTGGTGGACGGCCGACTGGGCGTCCTGGACAAGCAGACCAACATCGTGGCCACCAAGGCGCTGCCGGAGTCCAGCCACTTCTTCACCATCCCGGCCGGTGGCGACCTGGACCCGATCTGGGGCTTCATCGTCGTCGCCGTCCTCGCCGGGGTCGGCTTCTGGTTCCTGCTGGGCCGCACCCGGTTCGGCTTCGACCTGCGCGCGGTGGGCCGCTCCGAGTCCGCCGCCGAGGCCAGCGGTGTCAACGTCAAGCGCATGGTCCTCACCAGCATGCTGCTCTCCGGCGCGATGGCCGGTCTGATCGGCATGCCCACCGTGCTGAACGACACCCACCAGTTCACCGCCGACTTCCCCATCGGCGTGGGCTTCACCGGTATCGCCATCGCCCTGCTCGGCCGCAACAGCCCGGTCGGCATCGCCCTGGCCGCCCTGCTCTGGGGCTTCCTGGAGCGCGGTGCCAACCGGCTGGAGTTCGAGGGCTACGACAAGGAGATCGTCGGCGTGATGCAGGGCGTGATCGTCCTGTGCGTCGTCATCGCGTACGAACTGGTGCGCCGCTACGGCCTCAAGCGCCAGCAGCAGAAGGTCGGTGCGGAGCTCGCCGCCCAGGCCAAGGCCGCCAAGAGTGACAAGCAGGAGGTGCCGGCATGAGTGCCACGGTGACCACCACCAAGAGCACGGACACGCCGGGCAAGGCCGCGGGGCCCGCCTCCCGGATGTCCCTGGCCAAGGTGCTGCTGATCATCGCCGGGGCGCTGATCGCCCTGTCGGTGCTGCGGACCTTCGTCGACGCCGCCCAGCAGGCGGACTTCGACCGCGTCACCTCCGCCGACCAGATCGGCGCCGCGCTGGGCCTGGCGGTGCCCATCGGGCTCGCGGGCCTCGGCGGTCTGTGGGCCGAGCGGGCCGGTGTGGTCAACATCGGTCTCGAGGGCATGATGATCCTCGGCACCTTCTTCGGCGCCTGGGCCGGCTACCAGAGCAACCCCTGGATAGGTGTGCTCGCGGGTGTCCTCGGCGGCGCCCTCGGCGGTCTGGTCCACGCCGTCGCCACCGTCACCTTCGGGGTGGACCACATCATCTCCGGTGTGGCGATCAACATCCTCGCGCTCGGTGCCACCACCTATCTGGCCAAGCGCTGGTTCGAACCGCTGAGCGACATCGGCGGCTCGCCCAAGAACTCCCCGCAGGTCGACGACCTCCCGACGTTCACCGTGCCCGGTCTGTCCGACTGGCTGTCCACCCTGGAGAACCACCACTGGTTCGTGGTCTCGGACGTCGCCGGGATCCTCGGCGGTCTGGTCACCGACATCTCGGCGCTCACCGTGCTGACCCTCGTGCTGGTCGTCGGCAGCTTCTTCGTGCTGTGGAAGACCTCGTTCGGACTGCGGCTGCGGTCCTGCGGTGAGAACCCGACGGCGGCCGAGTCCCTGGGCGTCAACGTCTACCTGTACAAGTACGCGGCCGTGATCACCTCCGGTGCCCTGGCCGGCCTCGGCGGGGTCTTCCTCGCCCTGGTCCGCTCGCACATCTACAACGAGGGCCAGACCGGCGGCCGCGGCTACATCGGTCTCGCCGCGATGCTCTTCGGCAACTGGCGGCCCGGCGGGCTGGCGATGGGCGCGGGTCTCTTCGGCTACTCCGACGCCCTCCAGCTGCGCAACGGCGGTGCCACCGTGCACGCGCTGCTCCTGCTGGTGGCACTCGGCCTCGCTCTGCTGGCGGGCTGGCGGCTCTTCCGCAAGAGTTATCTGGCGGGCGCGACGGCCGGTGCCGGTGCGGTGCTGCTGATGGTCTGGTACCTGCTGACCGACACCGTCTCCAACGACCTGGTCGCCGGTACCCCGTACATCGTCACCCTGCTGGTGATGGCCCTGGCCTCACAACGGCTGCGGATGCCCAAGGCCAACAACCGGCCCTACCGGAAGGGACAGGGCACATGACGGCACCCGCTGCGGCGGCTCCCGACTGGGAGTCGCTGCGCGCGGCGGCCCGGGACGCGATGTCCCGGGCCTACGCCCCGTACTCCCGTTTCCCGGTGGGCGCCGCGGCGCTCGTCGACGACGGCCGCACGGTCACCGGGTGCAATGTGGAGAACGCGGCGTACGGTGTCGCCCTGTGCGCCGAATGCGGACTGGTCTCGGCGCTCTTCGCCTCCGGCGGCGGCCGGCTCACCGCCTTCACCTGCTGCGACGGCGAGGGCGCGGTGCTGATGCCCTGCGGCCGCTGCCGCCAGCTGCTGTGGGAGCACGGCGGCCCCGCCCTCCGGATCGACACGGCCTCCGGCGTCCGACCGCTCTCCGAGCTGCTGCCGGACGCCTTCGGCCCGGCCGACCTCGAACGCCTCGGCGCCTGACGGCGGCCTTCCGGGTGCGGTCCGGCCATCACCGGGCCGCACCCCCTCCTTCCCCGGCGCCCCGAACATGCGGCGCCCGCACCCGTTGAGAAAGGGCCCGCACCCCACCATGGACGCCATCTCCGTCATCCGCGCCAAGCGCGACGGCGGCCGCCTCGACGACGGCCAGATCGACTGGATCATCGACGCCTACACCCGCGGCGAGGTCGACCCCGAGCAGATGTCCGCGCTCGCGATGGCGATCTTCCTCAACGGGATGGACCGCTCGGAGATCGCCCGCTGGACCGCCGCCATGATCGCGTCCGGTGAGCGGATGGACTTCTCCTCGCTCGCCCGCCCCACCGCCGACAAGCACTCCACCGGCGGGGTGGGCGACAAGATCACCCTGCCGCTGGCGCCCCTGGTGGCCGCCTGCGGCGCCGCCGTACCGCAGCTCTCCGGCCGCGGTCTCGGCCACACCGGCGGCACCCTCGACAAGCTGGAGTCCATCCCCGGCTGGCGGGCGCTGCTGTCCAACGACGAGATGATGCACGTGCTGCGGGACGTCGGCTCGGTCATCTGCGCCGCCGGTGACGGGCTCGCCCCGGCCGACAAGAAGCTCTACGCGCTGCGCGATGTCACCGGCACCGTCGAGTCCATCCCGCTCATCGCCTCGTCGATCATGTCCAAGAAGATCGCCGAGGGCACCGGTTCGCTGGTGCTCGACGTGAAGGTCGGCTCCGGCGCCTTCATGAAGGACATCGACGCCGCCCGGGAGCTGGCCCGGACCATGGTGGGCCTGGGCACCGACCACGGCGTGCGCACCGTCGCGCTGCTCACCGACATGTCCACCCCGCTCGGTCTGACGGCGGGCAACGCGCTCGAGGTCCGCGAGTCCGTCGAGGTGCTGGCGGGCGGCGGTCCCGCCGATGTCGTGGACCTCACCCTCGCCCTGGCCCGGGAGATGCTCGACGCGGCGGGACTGCCCGACGCCGACCCGGCCAAGGCCCTCGCGGACGGCTCCGCGATGGACCACTGGCGCCGCATGATCGCCGCCCAGGGCGGCGACCCGGACGCGGAGCTGCCGGTCGCCCGTGAGCGGCAGGTGGTCCCGGCCACCGCCGACGGGGTGCTCACCCGGCTGGACGCCTACGCGGTCGGCGTCGCCGCCTGGCGGCTGGGCGCGGGCCGCGCCCGCAAGGAGGACCCGGTGCAGGCGGGCGCCGGTATCGAGATCCATGCCAAGCCGGGGGAGCGGGTCACCGCCGGTCAGCCGCTGCTGACCCTGCACACCGACACCCCCGAGAAGTTCGACTACGCCCTCCAGGCCCTGGACGGCGCGGTCGACTACGCCCCGGCCGGTACCGGGTTCACCGCCTCGCCCATCGTCATGGAACGCATCGCGTAACGCGCGGCGCACCGACGCGGAGGGCCGGACGGGGAAGTTCCCCGTCCGGCCCTCTCGGCGTGTAGGCGCTACTTCGGGGTGACCCAGACCTGCCGTTTGTTGCTGTTGGCCGAGTGGAGCTGGACCTTGGTGCTGTCGGCGGTGGAGCCACCGGTCACGTCGAGCACCTTGCCCGAGGCGACGTGGACGATCCGGCCCTTGGCGTTGACCGACCACTTCTGCGACGCCTTGCCGGTGCAGTCGGAGAGCTGGATCTTGTTGCCGTCGGTGGCCGCGTTGCCGGCGTTGTCCAGGCACTTGCCCAGGGCGCGGAAGGTGCCGTCCTGCTCCAGCAGCCAGGACTGGGCGGCACCGCCGTTGCAGCGGTAGAGCTGGATCTGGGTGCCGGCCGCGGCCTTGCCGCCCTTGACGTCGAGGCACTTGGCGCCCAGGCCGGTCACCCTGCCCTGCGGCGAGAGGGTGGCCCCGGCGCCCTTGGCGAGGTGGCGCAGGCCCTGCACGTCGAACTGCTGGACGTAGGTGCCCGCGCGCTTGTCCTGGTAGGCGTCGGCCGGGGTGCACATCACCGGCTTCTGGCCGGAGTCGCCGCCCTTGACGCAGTCGCCGCGCGCGGAGCTGCGGTTGGCGTGCGTCATACCCATCGTGTGCCCGAGCTCATGGCTGATGTGGTTGCGCATGAACGTCTCGCCCCAGGACGGCAGCGGCTTGCCCTCCGCCGTGAAGAACGAGCTGTCGATGTAGGCGTGGCCGCTGGTGACCGTGTCGGCCACCGACGAGGAGTAGAAGCCGCAGCTGAGGTTCTTGGTGCCGGAGCCGTCGTGGACGACCTTCCAGCCGTGGCTGCCGCCGTCCGCGGGGGGCACGCAGGGGCGCTTGAGCACGCCCATGACGATCTCGCCCCTGGGCCGCTCGTACTCCCAGCCGACCGGTGTGGTGTCCACGGTGATCGGCAGATGGGTGACCCGTCGGAGGTCCGCCGCGGTCGCCTTCGCGTAACGGGACAGCCAGTCCGCGGACTTCTGGTCGTAGAACTTGATCGTGTAGCCGGTGGCCAGCGCCTTGCCCGGACCGCCCAGCTTCCAGCCCTCACCGTGGGGCTGTGCCGCGGCGGCCTTGCGCTGCGCGGCGGGCGCCGCCTTCAGCGTCATGACGCCCTTGTCGAAGGTGGCGTCATCGGTGGCGGCCCCGGCGTTGTCCGTGACCGGCAGGGAGGGCGTGGACGGCTTCGCCGCCGCGGGCCGTTCCTCGTCGCCGGTGCCGAACGCGCTGGACGAGAGCACGCCGCCGGTGATCGCCGCCGCGGCGCACACCGCGACGATGGATATCCGGCGCTTCCTGCTGGAGCGCAGCTTTCTGTTGGATCGCAAGTCCCCGTTGCCCTTTCAGAGAAAGAACTCTTGTCGATGCCGGGCTTCGCCCGCCGGCGGCCCGAGTTGATCGAATGTTAGTCCAGGGCGTCAGTCCAGCAGTTGCCCCCTCCTGCTCAGCAGGAACCGCTTGAAGGCCGCCACCGGAGGGGTGTCCGGATGGCCGTCCAGCCAGGCGACGCCGATCTCCCGCACCGCGCGCGGCGCGGTGACCGTCAGTTCGGCCACTCCGGGGCGCCGCACCGCCGGGGGCGGCAGCAGCGCCACCCCCAGTCCGGCCGCCACCAGACCGCGGATGGTCTCGGCCTCCTCGCCCTCGAACGCGATCTTCGGGGTGAACCCCGCCTCGGCGCAGAGCGCGTCGGTGATCCGGCGCAGCCCGTAGCCCGGTTCGAGGGTGACGAACACCTCGGCGGCGGCCTCGGCCAGCCGGATCCGGCGGCGGTTCGCCAGCCGGTGGCCGTCCGGCACCACCAGCCGCAGCCGTTGTTCGTCCAGTCGGCGGGCGACGAGATCGGGGGCGTCGGGGACGGGGGAGGTCAGACAGAGGTCGAGGCCGCCCGCCCGCATCCGCTCGATCATCGCCTCGCCGTAGTTCTGCACCAGCTGGAAGCGGACCCGGGGATGGTCCACCCGGAAGGCGCGGATCAGTCCGGGCACCGTCTCCGAGCCGAGGGTGTGCAGAAAGCCGAACGAGACCCGTCCGGCGGCGGGATCGGCGTCCGCGCGTACCGACTCGGCGGCGCGGTCCACCTCGGCCAGGGCCCGTTCGACCGAGCGCAGAAAGGTCCGGCCCGCCGGGGTGAGCGCCACCGTGCGGCCGCGCCGGGCGAACAGCGCGACCCCGAGGTCCTCCTCCAGCCGGACCATCGCCCGGCTGAGCGTGGACTGCGGCACCCCGAGCTCCTGGGCGGCCCGGGTGACGTGCTCGTGGCGGGCGACGGCGGCGAACTGGGCGAGCCGCGGGGTGAGCGCCACCGCCCATGACTCCTCCTCCGCCTCCATTCCTCCTGTCACCGGAATGTCGTGTTCGTAACTGATGCGTGACACGTGCGCCCCTGACCTCGGCTCATGCTGTGGTGGAACGATTATCTTGATTCCGTGCATTGGACGCATCAGCTGTGGGTACATACGGTCGAACCATGCCTCCCGCTGATACCGGGGCGTCCACCGGGAACCACCGTGTGGACGCCTCCCCCGCGCTGTCCTCCGCACCTCTCTCCACCGCCGCCGCGCCCGCTCCCGAGCGGATGAGCCCGGGCCGCCCCGGCTACGTCCGGATGCGGTTCGCCCTCTTCACCGCAGGGATCGCGACGTTCGCCCTGCTCTACTCGACCCAGGCGCTGCTGCCCGCCATCTCCGGCGACCTCCATGTCCAGGCCGACCGGGCCAGCTGGAGCGTCTCCGCGGCCACCGCGGGCCTGGCGCTCGCGGTGCTCCCGCTGAGCGCCCTGTCCGAGCGGTTCGGCCGCCGCGCGATGATGACCGGCTCGCTCACCATCGCGGTGGCGCTCGCCCTGCTGGTGCCGTTCGCACCCGACCTGGACTGGCTGATCGGACTGCGCGCGGTCCAGGGCGCGGCCCTGGCCGGGATCCCCGCCTCGGCGATGGCGTACCTCTCGGAGGAGGTGCAGCCCAAGGCGCTGATCGGCGCGATCGGGCTGTTCGTGGCGGGCAACAGTGTCGGCGGTATGAGCGGCCGGATCCTCACCGGCTGGGTGGCCGACGGCTGGGGCTGGCGGACCGCGCTGGCCGCGGTCGGCGTCATGGCGCTGCTGTGTGCGGTGGCCTTCCGGCTGCTGCTGCCCCCGGCCCGGCACTTCACCCCGACCGTGGTGAGCCCGCGCGACCTGGGCCGTACCGTCGCCGGACACCTCCGCGACCCGCTGCTGTGCCGGCTGTACGCGATCGGCGCGCTCTTCATGACCGTCTTCGGCGCCGTCTACACGGTGATCGGCTACCGGCTGGTGGCCGAGCCCTTCGGCCTCTCGCAGTCCGTGATCGGCTCGATCTTCCTGATCTACCTGGTCGGCACGGTCTCCTCGGCCGCGACCGGCAAGCTGGTCGGCCGTCTGGGCCGCCGCGGCGCCCTGTACGTCGCGGTGACCACCACCGCGGCCGGACTGCTGCTGTCCCTGCTGGACTCGATCGGCGCGGTGCTGCTCGGTCTGGTGCTGATCACCGCGGGCTTCTTCGCGGGCCACGCGGCGGCCTCCTCGGCGGTCAGCCGCACCGCGAAGACCGGGCGGGCCCAGGCCGCGGCGCTCTACCAGGCGTCGTACTACCTGGGCAGCAGCGCCGGCGGGGCGCTGGGCGCCCTCGCCTTCCACGCGGCCGGATGGTCCGGTGTGGTCGTGCTCGGCCTCGCGGCCGTGACCGGCGCGGCGGGGATCACGCTCTACGGCACCCGTCGGGCCCAGGTGGAGCGGCGTGCGGAGGTGGCCCGCCAGGCCCTGCGCGGTGTCCCCGTCCGCGCCTGAACGGCCCCCCACAGGCCCGGAGGGGCCGCTCGCCCCTGTCCAGCGAGCGGCCGCTCCGCCCCTTCCGGGCCCGGTGCGGCACTCGCACGGCGGAGCCGCCTCCGGAGTGCGCCGGACACGGTCCGCCCGTGGCGGCGGTGGCCGTCCGTGCGCCGGTGGCGTGTTCCGGCCGCTGTTCCGGCATGGTCACCGCGCACCGGTGCCCCCGGCCGGTACGGCGCGGGACACCCGGCCTCCCGGGGCGGGCCCGAAGGGGCACGGGGCCGTGTCGACATACGGCTCCGCCGTGTGGGGGCGGCCGGCCACGACGTGGCCGCGGACGCACCACGGCAACGGCCCCGCGCAGCGCTCAGTGGCGCAGCGTGGAGCCGAAGCCCGCCGCCAGCGGCATCCGCAGGCCCAGCGGCGGCGGAGCCGCCAGGGCGTCGGCCACCGGGCGGGAGTAGCCGGTGGCGAAGAGGGAGCCGAGCAGGAAGTCCGCGGTGAGGGCCTGGACTTCGGAGCGGTGCTGGTGCAGACCGTGGCCGTCGGTGTGCACCTCGAACCGGCACACATCCCGGTTGATCTTCTTGGCCCGTTCCGCCAGCCGGTAGGACAGATCGGGGTCGGTGCGCTCGTCATTGGTTCCGTGAGCGATCAACACCTGCCGCCCCGTGAGCTGCTTCACCGGTTCGGGGGCCAGGTCCGTGGCCGGTTCCGGCAGCCAGGGGGCGAGGGCGACCACCGAGGTGACGGCCGGGTGTCCGGCGGCGTGCAGGGCGGCCCGGCCGCCCATGCCGTGACCGGTGAGACAGACCGGCACATCGCCGTAGAGCCGTCCCACCTCGTCCGCCGCCCACGCGGCGTCCGCGGCGGGGTCCGCGGCGGAGCCGTTCCAGCCGCGCCGCCGGTAGCGGACGACATGGGCGGTCAGACCCTCCTCCTGACCGGCCCGCACCAGTCTTCGGGCCAGTGGCAGCACGGCCGCCGCCGACATCCGGGAGGGGCGCCGGGTCCCGACGGCCTCACCGCCCGGGAGCAGCAGCACCACACCCTGTACGGTCCTCCGCGCGGCGGCCGCGCCCATCGGCCGCCCCAGCCGTGCGCCCCGTTCGGGCAACGCTTGCTGAACCATGCCGACACGATCGCAGAAGGACAGGTGTACTCCACTACCCGTGCGGGTCACTGTTCCGTATCTATCCACCCCGATCTACGCGCGTAGGGGCTAGGCTTCGCAGATGACGAGCGAGCACACCCACCAACCCACCCCCGAACAGATCCGCCGCGCCCCCAAGGTGCTGCTGCACGACCACCTCGACGGCGGGCTGCGCCCCGGCACCATCATCGACCTCGCCCGCGAGACGGGGTACGACGCGCTGCCCGAGGCCGAGCCGGACAAGCTGGGCGTCTGGTTCCGCGAGGCCGCCGACTCCGGTTCGCTGGAGCGCTATCTGGAGACCTTCTCGCACACCTGCGCCGTCATGCAGACCCGGGACGCGCTGGTCCGGGTCGCCGCCGAGTGCGCCGAGGACCTCGCCGCCGACGGGGTCGTCTACGCCGAGGTGCGCTACGCCCCCGAGCAGCACCTGGAGAAGGGGCTGTCCCTGGAGGAGGTCGTCGAGGCCGTCAACGAGGGCTTCCGCGAGGGTGAGCGGCGGGCCCGCGAGAACGGCCACCGCATCCGGGTGGGGGCCCTGCTGACCGCGATGCGCCACGCGGCCCGTGCCCTGGAGATCGCCGAACTCGCCAACCGCTACCGCGACCTCGGCGTCGTCGGGTTCGACATCGCGGGTGCCGAGGCGGGCTTCCCGCCCACCCGCCACCTGGACGCCTTCGAGTACCTGAAGCGGGAGAACAACCACTTCACCATCCACGCGGGTGAGGCGTTCGGGCTGCCGTCCATCTGGCAGGCGCTCCAGTGGTGCGGTGCGGACCGGCTCGGCCACGGCGTCCGCATCATCGACGACATCGAGGTGGCGGACGACGGCAGCATCACCCTGGGCCGTCTCGCCTCCTACGTCCGGGACAAGCGCATCCCGCTGGAGCTGTGCCCGACCTCCAACCTCCAGACGGGCGCGGCCAGTTCGTACGCCGAGCACCCCATCGGACTGCTGCGCCGGCTGCACTTCCGGGCCACCGTCAACACGGATAATCGTCTGATGAGTGGAACGAGTATGAGTGCTGAATTCCAGCATCTCGTATCAACATTCCACTATTCGCTGGACGACATGCAGTGGTTCACGGTCAATGCCATGAAGTCGGCCTTCATTCCTTTTGGTGAACGTCTGGCGATGATCAATGACGTGATCAAGCCTGGGTACGCTGAATTGAAGTCCGAATGGCTGTTCCGTCAGGTGGCTTCCGAGTCCGCTGTGACCAGGGGTTCTGTCCGCGACGAGAGCTGATCTCGCGAGGCGGGGCGCGGAGTTGACCGATGCGGAGTCATGTCACGGCAGCCGTTTCCGGTGTTTGCGGGCAGGCGAAATCCATGACTACGTTTTCGTGTCGGTCAAGCCCCCGTCTCAAGGACAGATTTGATGAAGCAGGGAACCCTGAAGACCCTCGGCGTCGTTGCCCTCGGCACGGTCGCCATCATCGCCGGAGGCAGCACCGCGTCGGCGGTCTCGCACGCCCCGGTGCCCGGCGGTGGCGCGGCCACCCCGCAGATCCCCGGTCAGGGCGCCGGCAAGCCCGCGGCCGGCAAGGCCGCGCCCGACCAGGGGCTGCTCGGCAAGCTCCCGGTCGGCGGTGTGCTGGGCAACGGCCTGCGCCTGGGCTGATCCGCAGTACCGGCGACCGGCCGGGCCGCGCGCCCCGTACAGGGGTGTGCGGCCCGGCCGCGCCGTATGCCAGGATCATGCCGACATGCCGCGACAGACCGGCGGCCGATTGTGGGGGAGCCTCCCGTGCGGACATCGACGAACAGACCGGCGGCGCGGTCCGGGCGGACCCGCGCGACCAGCGTGACGGCCCTCCTGGCCTGTCCCCTCCTGGCCCTCACCACCGCGTGCGGCGGGGGCTCGGACGACGGTGACGCCAAGGCCACCCCGTCCGCCGACCGCAGCCGGTCCGCCGCTCCGGCCCCCACCCGGCTGGAGAAGGCCGCCCTGGCGCAGGGCGATCTCAAGGGCTACCGGGTCACCACCCGCAAGGCCGAGAACTGGGCCAGCGGTCAGCCGAAGTCCGGCACCCGCGCCTGCCAGCCGCTCGCCGACGCCACCGGTGACGAGCCGAGTCCCGAGGCCAAGGAGACCGTGCGGCGCGGGGTGAACGGCCACAAGGCGCCGTACAAGGGCGTCACGGCCGGGATCAGCAGCTACGGCGCGGCGGAGGCGAAGACCTTCATGCGCGAGCTGAAAGCCGCGCTCGACGACTGCGCCGGCGGGTTCAGCACCACGCTCAGCGGGCGGACCGTGCGCTACAGCGAGGTGCGGCAGGAGCCCCTCAAGGCGGCCGGGGACGACAGCGTCGGCTACGGACTGACCGCCTCCGCCCAGGGGACGAAGATCCCGATGCGGGTGGTCGCGGTGCGCTCCGGCTCGACCGTCGCCCTCTTCATGGGTGTGGACTTCAAGGGGCTCAGTGAGTTCCCGGTGCCGCGGGTGATCGTCGACAAGCAGCTCGCGAAGCTGGAGAAGGCGGGGCTGTAGCCGCGGTGCGGCGCGGTGCGCCCGGGGCGGGTCGCACCGCCCCGCGTCACCACGCCTCGCGGTGGCCGTCCTCCGCCGGGAGCAGGAACCACAGCGCCAGATAGAGCACGAACTGCGGACCCGGCAGCAGACAGGAAGCCACGAAGATCACCCGCATCGTGGTCGGGGTGGTGCCGAAGCGGCGGGCCAGCCCCGCGCAGACTCCGGCGATCATCTTCTGGTGGCGGGGGCGGGACAGTGCGGCGGCCATGGTGTGACTCCTCGTCTCGTCGGACTCCCGGACCGGTGCGATCCGTGGTGGACCGGAGGCCGGGGTACCCGGGAAGCTCTTCCCGATACCTCCAACGCTAAGGACGCGAGCCCGTCGAGGCGTCGCTCCAGGGTGCCAGCCCGACCCTGTGAATCGTCGGGGTCACCGTCGGCGTGCCCTCCTCCCGGGGGAGGGCCGTGGAGCGCGCCCGGTCAGCCCGGCGGCGGAGTCCGCCCCTGACGGCGGGGACCACCAGGACATGCGCGAGCGCCACCCCGGCGGTGTTCAGCAGTACCGAGTCCACGTTCATGATCTGCCCGGTCACCTCGCTGCGCAGCAGCGCGACCGCCAGGGCCGCCATCGCCCCGGTGAGCACCGTACGCGCCAGTGAGGTCAGCGGATACGCCTCCACCCGGCCCGCGGCCAGCGGCAGCAGCAGCCCCAGCGGTGCGAGCAGCAGCAGTTCGCCGCCGATCGAGCGGATCGCCGCCCACGGGCTGAGCGCCAGATCGGCGCGGATGGTGGCCAGCGGCTCCAGGGTTTCGGCGGACACCCAGGGCGCGGTGAGCGGGCGCAGGGTCAGCCAGCCCACGAACGACAGGTGTACGACAAGGAGTACGACGCCCGTGGCGCGGTAGCGGAAGGCGGCCCTTCGGCCGGAACGACCCTGCACGCATCACAGGACGCGCCGTGCGGGGGTGCCGGTTCCGCCTGTGCCCCGCTGGTCAGCAGCTTGTTACCGAGAGGGGCCCGACCTGGGGTGACCGGCTGATGAAACGTAACGAATCCTCACGCGATCACGAGCGGTCGTCCGCGATACGAGAAGCGGTCAGAGGTGATCAGGAGAGCAGCACCCCGGAATTGACCGCGATCTCGGGATGGCGGCGCATCTCCTCGGAGCAGGTGTAGCGCTTGAGCGGATCGCGGTCGCTCTCCGGACCGCCCAGCACCACCCGGTGGTGCTCGTCCGCCGCGGTGGACTCCGCGAGCGTGCACACGATCTGGGCCAGCGCCATCGACTGCAGTTCCTCCGGCGGCCGGTTGAGCCGCAGCGCCCGGTCCGGATCGTCCTGCGCGGGCGCGGAGACCTGCACCCAGTCCTCCACCGCGGTGGCGAACCCGGCCCCCGTCTCGGCCGACGACGGCGGCTGCCGCAACTGCTCCAGCAGCGTGCGCCCGATCTGCACCGGTTCGGCCGGCGGCTTCTCGTCCGGCATCCGCACCTCGCGGCTCACCGACAGCACCCGGGAACCGCACAGCAGATAGATCCGCATCGAGACGCGGCCCGTCCGCTCGGCCGACCGATCCGGCTCCGGCGCCTCGCACGACGCGCGCGAGGGCGCGGCCCCCGCGTCCACCGGCACTGATGTCCCCCGGATTCCGCAGCCGGTGGCCAGCAGCGCGGCCGCCGCGGTCAGCAGTGCGAGCGCCGGACGGGTACGGCGCCGGTCGACCGCCCGCTTCATCGGGCGCCCCCTTCGTTCTTGCGCTGCTCGGAGCCCTTGCGCCGCTCGGTCTTGCACTCCTCGTCCTTGCGCCGCTCCTCCGAGGCGAGCTGCGAGGCGTCCATCGGCAGCCGCAGGGTGAAGACCGCCCCGCCCTCCTCGGAGTTGGCCGCGCTGATGTCACCGTCGTGGATATGCGCGTTCTCCATGGCGATCGACAGACCGAGTCCGCTCCCCTCCGACCGGGGCCGGGAGGCGCTCGCCTTGTAGAAGCGGTCGAAGACATGCGGCAGGACGTCCTCGGGGATACCGGGGCCGTGGTCCCGCACCCTGATCAGCAGGTCGTCGCCGTCGGTGTGCACCGACACCCGCACCGGTGAACCGCCGTGCTTCAGCGCGTTCCCGATCAGGTTCGCCAGGATCACGTCCAGCCGCCGCGGATCGAGCCGGGCCATGATCCCGCGCTCCGCGTCCAGTTCCACCGCGTCCAGCCAGGCGCGCGCGTCGATGCACGCCGTCACCTGGTCCGCCACGTCCACGTCGTCCAGCACCAGACGGGCCGTGCCCGCGTCGAAGCGGGTCACCTCCATCAGGTTCTCCACCAGGTCGTTCAGCCGCCGGGTCTCGCTCACCACCAGCTGCACCGCCGGGGCGATCATCGGGTCGAGCGAATCGGCCTCGTCCTCCAGCACCTCGGTGACGGCCGTGATCGCGGTGAGCGGGGTCCTCAGCTCGTGCGACATGTCCGCCACGAAGCGGCGGCTGGACGCCTCCCGGGCGCTCAGTTCCGCCACCCGCGTCTCCAGCCGCTCCGCGGTCCGGTTGAAGGTGCGGGAGAGATTGGCCAGCTCGTCGGAGCCGGACACCTGGAGCCGGGTGTCCAACTGCCCCTCGCCCAGCCGGTGCGCCGCCTCGCCGAGCCGCTGCACCGGCCGCAGCACGGTGGCCGCGGCGGCCTGGGCCAGCAGCGCGGAACCGATCAGCGCCAGGGCGGTGGCGATCCCCAGCGACCAGGCCAGCGAATTGAGGTCCTGGCGCTCGGTGTCCAGCGACTTGAGCATGTAGCCCGTCGGGCCGCCCCCGT
Source organism: Streptomyces sp. NPDC045899 (assembly GCF_056431485.1). Taxonomy (NCBI): domain Bacteria; kingdom Bacillati; phylum Actinomycetota; class Actinomycetes; order Kitasatosporales; family Streptomycetaceae; genus Streptomyces; species Streptomyces sp. NPDC045899. The sequence goes on along the minus strand of NZ_JBWKKP010000021.1, from coordinate 17,952 downwards.
TCACCTTCGCCCCGCCGACCAGGTACGGCGTACCGTCCAGCGTGATCCGCTGCCAGTAGAGGTGATACGGGGCCTCGTTGGAGCCGTCCCTCGCGCGCCGCTGGTCCACCGCGTGACGCAGCGACCTCGGCACCACCTTCTGTGTGAACAGCGCCTCGTCCGAGGCCGCGACACAGGTCCCGCCGCCGCGCGTACCGGAGATCAGCAGCACTTCGTACTTCTGGCTGTTGTCCGACATACGGTCCGCCGCGTCCTGCAATTCGGGACATGTCGGTATGGCGGGCAGCGGGTCGGTGTCCTCCTTGAGCGCCTTGCGGAACTCGTCCAGCGCCGCGTCCTGGGTACGGGTCAGCACCGCGTCACGGTTCAGCCAGTAGGCGATGGCCGAGGCGGACACGGCGGCGGCCAGCGCCACCAGACCGAAGACCAGCATCAGCCGCAGCCGCAGACTCAGCCACCGCAGCAGACCCGCGGTCCAGCCCCGCGCACGACCGGGCTCCTCGCTCACCCCGCTCAATTCCTTACGTCTCCGCCCCGGATCTCGGCGCCTGCGCTCCGGGCCCCGGCTGCGCTCACTGCGGAGCGTCCAGCCGGTAACCCACTCCGCGCACGGTACGGATCAGCGTCGGCGAGGACGGCACGTCCTCCACCTTGGCGCGCAGTCGCTGCACACAGGCGTCGACCAGCCGGGAATCGCCGAGGTAGTCGTGCTCCCACACCAGCCGCAGCAGCTGCTGCCGGGACAGCGCCTGCCCCGGTCGGCGGCTGAGCTCCAGCAGGAGCCGCAGCTCAGTGGGGGTGAGCTGGAGATCCTCACCGTTCTTGGTCACGGTCATGGCGGCACGGTCGATCACCAGGCTGCCGAACGAGGCGGCGTCGTTCGCCTCCCGTTCGCCCCGGCGCAGCACCGCGCGGATCCGGGCGTCGAGCACCCGCCCCTGCACAGGCTTGACCACATAGTCATCGGCTCCCGACTCCAGCCCGACCACCACATCGATGTCATCGCTGCGTGCGGTCAGCAGGATGATCGGCAACTGGTCGGTGCGGCGGATGCGACGGCACACCTCGAAGCCGTCGATCCCGGGCAGCATCACATCCAGCACGATCAGATCCGGCCGCTGCTCGCGCAGCAGTTTCAGGCCATCCTCGCCTGTCGCCGCCGTCGCCACACGGTGGCCCTGGCGGGACAGTGAGAGTTCGAGGGCCGTGCGGATGGCGTCGTCGTCCTCGATCAGCAACAGGAAAGGCACGTTGGTCATTCTGGCCTACAAGGGGCCTGTAGTTCGACCGCCGGGGGTTTATCGGCCCGATCCCCTGTGACGAGCCTGTGACAGTCGACAGACAGCGCGATGAAACTGGCCCGGCAGAGTCATCTGTGCACCGGGGCGGTACACCGGCCGGAGCAACCAGAACCAGACCGGACGGACCGGCTCCACCGACGGGGGGCGCGAGATGAGCACACTGCACTTCACTACCACCAGCGCAGTTCGCACACGCCTTCACGACGCCGGCCGGAACCACGAGAAGTCCGGTGCCGTGAGCGGGCGGGGGTGCGCTCGCGGCGCCGGGCGTCAGCGGCCTCCTTACATGGTGGCCATTGACGCGAAGACGGAGGCCGAGGGGGACACCGGCGGCCTCGGGGGGCACGGGGGAAACGGGGGCGGCTCGTACGGGGAGGCAATGGGGGAGCGGCGCACTGCGTCGGAGGCGGAGTTCACCGCCTACGTCCAGGAGCGCCGCGCCTCCCTGTACGCCACGGCCTACCACCTGACCGGAGACCGGTTCGAGGCCGAGGACCTGCTGCAGAGCGCGCTGTTCTCGACCTACCGGGCCTGGGACCGGATCAGTGACAAGGCGGCGGTCGGCGGCTATCTGCGGCGGACCATGACCAATCTGCACATCAGCGCCTGGCGGCGCCGCAAGCTCAACGAGTACCCGACGGAGGAGCTGCCGGAGACGGCGGGCGACCAGGACGCGATGCGCGGCACCGAGCTGCGCGCCGTGCTGTGGCAGGCCCTGGCCCGGCTCCCCGAGCTCCAGCGCACGATGCTCGTCCTGCGGTACTACGAGGGCCGCACGGACCCGGAGATCGCGGACATACTGAACATAAGCGTCGGAACGGTCAAGAGCAGCATCTGGCGGTCGCTGCGGCGGCTGCGCGAGGACGAAGCCCTCAGCTTCGGCCGCGATGAAGAGGAGTCCTTCGGCGAACTGGTCGCCTGACGGCGGCGGGAGATCGAAGGCGGGGGAAACGGGGGAACACGGGGGAAAGTACGGGGGATCGGGGGAAAACGGGGGGTACGGGGGAACCGGGGATCGGGGGATCCGCGGGGGAGTATGGGGGACACGGGGGAACAAGTGCGGGACCGGAGGGCCGGGGGGTCCATCCGGTCCCGCTCGCGTGTGTGCGCGTGCACAGCGCCTGACGCGCTGGGGGGATTCCAGGTTCCAGAAATCGCGAGAATTGCCTTCCCCTTGTTTCGCTATTGTCGGTCGGACGAAAGCGCCAAGTGCGCTGATAGCGTCTTTCGCGTCGCCACGGCGGCCCGGAATTCCGGTGGCGGAATGCCGCTGTGAAGACGTGGCCGACCGTGGTTGGAAAAGGCTCTGTTGTGTATCCCCCACTTCATTGGAGGCTCACATGAAGAAGACCCGACGCGCGAAGGCGCTCGCCGTAGCCGCCGTCGCCACAGCCGCCGTTGCCCTGCCGGTCGCCATGGCGAACACTGCCTCGGCCGAGACCCGTCTCCTCCCGCACTGGACGAACTCCTACCTCGAGTGCCAGACGCTGGGCAACAAGTTGGCCCAGCAGGGTGAGCTCACCGGGTTCAACTGCGTGCCGCACGGCGACGCGGTCATCATGTACCCCTGGTAAATCAGCCATTCGGCGGTCCGTTCCGGCCGCGGGCTGAATACCACGGCGGAGCGTCCCGATTCCGGGGCGCTCCGCCGCATTATTTCAAGGGGGATTCTCGGGGTGTCCGGAAAACTCAGGTCCTGACCCCCGCGGGCCGCCGGCCCGCCACGGCCGCCGCCGCTATCCGGCCCAGGGCCGCGTCCCGGCCGCACGCGTACGCGCCCAGTGCCGTCTGCCGCGCCACGATGCCGCGCTCCGACCGCATCAGCCGCCAGCCCCTCCGCACCAGATACGGCGCCGACTTGCGGCCCTCCCGCAGATCGCGCAGCAGCCGCCGCCGGAAGGTGGTCGAGGGACGGCCCCGCAGACAGATCGCGTCCGCCAGCAGTCCCAGCTCCCGGCACCGGCCGATGATGTCCGCCGCGAAGATCCCCTCGGCCACGAACAGCGGGGTCCGCCCGATGTGCAACGGCTCCGCGCCCACGCGGGAGCTGGAGGCGATGTCGTACACCGGCACGGTCGTCCGCGACGTACGGCACAGCTCCTCGACCGCCGCCACCGCCGCGTCCGCGTCCCAGGAGAGCGGGGAGTCCCAGTCGGTGCTCCCGTCCTCCGCCAGCTGGGGGAGGGTCGGGTCGTCGCCCTCCTTGTAGAAGTCGTCGAGGTTCAGCACGGGCAGCCCGGTGCGGGCCGCGAGCGAGGACTTGCCGGAGCCGGACGGGCCGGTCAGCAGGACGACACGGGCGGGGGCGGGATCGAAGGTCACGGAAGACCAGTGTGGCGTATGGCGCCGCCGCTGTGACCTCCCGGGTCCGGACAAATGCGGCGGGGGGGGATGTGATGTGCACCGGCCCCCGCATCCTCGGACGGGAGGAGCGGGGGCCGGTGGGCCGTCGGGGTCGGACGACCTCAGACGCCCATGGGGTGCCAGACCGTCTTGGTCTCCAGGAACGACAGCATCCGGCGGGTGCCCGGATCGGCCGTCCAGTCCACAGCCTGTGGACGGACGACCCGCTTGAGGTTCTCCGCCGCGGCCGCCTCGAGTTCGGCGGCGAGCCCGGGCGCCGCGCCGGTGAGGTCGATCGCGTTCACGTCCTGGTGCGAGGCGAGCGGGGCCGCGATCTCGGCGGTGCGGCCGGAGAGCACGTTGACCACGCCGCCCGGCAGATCGGAGGTGGCCAGCACCTCGCCCAGGGAGAGCGCGGGCAGCGGGCGGTCCTCACTGGTGACGACCACCGTGGTGTTACCGGTGACGATCGCCGGCGCGATCACCGAGACCAGGCCGAGGAAGGACGAGTCCTGCGGGGCCAGGACCGCGACGACCCCGGTGGGTTCGGGGCTGGAGAGGTTGAAGTACGGCCCTGCGACCGGGTTGGCGGATCCGGCGATCTGGGCGACCTTGTCGGACCAGCCCGCGTACCAGACCCAGCGGTCGACCGCCGCGTCCACCTGGGCGCCCGCCTTGGACTTGGAGAGCCCCTCGGCGTCGGCCACCTCGCGGACGAACTGCTCGCGGCGGCCCTCCAGCATCTCGGCCACGCGGTAGAGGATCTGGCCGCGGTTGTAGGCCGTGGCCCCCGACCAGCCGCCGAACGCCTTGCGGGCGGCCACCACGGCGTCCCGGGCGTCCTTGCGGGACGCCTGCGGGGCGTTGGCCAGCCAGCGGTCCTTTGCGTCGGTCACCTCGTACACCCGCCCGCTCTCGGACCGGGGGAACTTGCCCCCGACGAACAGCTTGTAGGTCTTGAGCACGGACAGTCGCTCATTGCGGTCAGACATCGAGGTACGCCTCCAGGCCGTGGCGACCGCCCTCGCGGCCGTAGCCCGACTCCTTGTAGCCGCCGAACGGCGAGGTGGGGTCGAACTTGTTGAACGTGTTGGACCACACCACCCCGGCGCGGAGCTGGTTCGCCATCCACAGGATCCGCGAACCCTTCTCCGTCCAGATCCCGGCGGAGAGGCCGTAGGGGGTGTTGTTGGCCTTGGCGACGGCCTCTTCGGGGGTACGGAAGGTCAGCACGGACAGCACCGGGCCGAAGATCTCCTCGCGGGCGATCCGGTGGGCCTGCGTCACGCCGGTGAAGAGCGTGGGCGCGAACCAGAAGCCGGAGCCCGGCAGTTCGCAGTCCGGGGCCCAGCGCTCGGCGCCCTCGGCCTCGCCCGCCTCGGCGAGCGTGCGGATACGGGCCAGCTGCTCGGCCGAGTTGATCGCGCCGACATCGGTGTTCTTGTCCAGCGGATCGCCCACGCGCAGCGTCCGCATCCGGCGTTTGAGGGCGTCCAGCAGCTCGTCCTGGACCGACTCCTGCACCAGAAGGCGGGAGCCCGCGCAGCAGACATGGCCCTGGTTGAAGAAGATCCCGTTGACGATGCCCTCGACCGCCTGGTCGATCGGCGCGTCATCGAAGACGATGTTGGCCGCCTTGCCGCCCAGTTCGAGGGTGACCTTCTTCGACGTCCCCGCCACGGTGCGGGCGATGGCCTTGCCGACCTCGGTGGAACCGGTGAAGGCCACCTTGTCGATCCCCGGGTGGCCGACCAGCTCGGCGCCGGTGGCGCCGTCGCCGGTGATGATGTTGACCACGCCCTTGGGCAGTCCGGCCTGGCGGCAGATGTCCGCGAAGAACAGGGCGGAGAGCGGCGTCGTCTCGGCGGGTTTGAGTACCACCGTGTTGCCCGCGGCGAGGGCCGGGGCGATCTTCCACGCCAGCATCAGCAGCGGGAAGTTCCACGGGATGACCTGACCGGCCACGCCCAGCGGCCGGGGGTCGGGACCGTAGCCCGCGTGGGCCAGCTTGTCGGCCCAGCCCGCGTAGTAGAAGAAGTGCGCCGCGACCAGCGGGAGGTCGGCGTCCCGGGACTCACGGATCGGCTTGCCGTTGTCCAGGGACTCCAGCACGGCCAGTTCGCGCGAGCGCTCCTGGATGACACGGGCGATCCGGAACAGGTACTTGGCGCGCTCCGAACCCGGCAGGGCGGACCAGCTCTCGAACGCCTTGCGGGCGGACTTCACCGCGCGGTCGACGTCCTCGGCCGTGGCCTGGGCGACCTCGGAGAGCACCTCCTCGGAGGAGGGCGAGATGGTCTTGAAGACCTTGCCGTCGGCCGCCTCGGTGAACTCACCGTTGATGAACAGCCCGTAGGAGGGGGCGATGTCGACGACGGACCGGGACTCGGGTGCGGGTGCGTAGGCGAAGGTCATGGGCTTCGTGGGAGTCGTGGGTGCCATGGGTGTCTCAGTCCACCGTCATGTAGTCGGGACCGGAGTAGTGGCCGGTGCGGAGCTTCTGGCGCTGCATCAGCAGGTCGTTGAGCAGGCTGGAGGCGCCGAAGCGGAACCAGTCGGCCGTCAGCCACTCCTCGCCCAGCGTCTCGTTGACCATCACCAGGTACTTGATGGCGTCCTTGGAGGTGCGGATGCCGCCCGCGGGCTTCACACCCACCTGCACCCCGGTGGCGGCGCGGAAGTCGCGCACGGCCTCCAGCATCAGCAGGGTGACCGGCGGGGTGGCGTTCACCGCCACCTTGCCGGTGGAGGTCTTGATGAAGTCGGCCCCGGCCAGCATCGCCAGCCAGGACGCCCGGCGGACGTTGTCGTAGGTCTGGAGCTCACCGGTCTCGAAGATGACCTTCAGATGGGCCGCGCCGCCGTCCGGGCGGGCGCACGCCTCCTTCACCTGCTTGATCTCCTCGAAGACGTCGAGGTAGCGGCCGGAGAGGAAGGCGCCGCGGTCGATCACCATGTCGATCTCGTCCGCCCCGGCGGCCACCGCGTCCCGGGTGTCCGCCAGCTTCACCGGCATCGCGGCGCGGCCGGAGGGGAAGGCGGTGGCGACGGCGGCGACGTGGATGTCGCTCCCGCCCGCGGAGGCCAGCGCCTCCTTGGCGGTCGCGACCATGTCGCCGTAGACGCAGATCGCCGCGACCTTGGGGACCGTACGGTCGGTGGGGTCGGGGCCGGCCCCCTTCGCGCACAGCGCCCGGACCTTGCCCGGGGTGTCCGCGCCCTCCAGGGTCGTCAGGTCGATCATCGAGATCGCCAGGTCGATGGCGTACGCCTTCGCCGTGGTCTTGATCGAGCGGGTGCCGAGGGTCGCGGCGCGCGCCTGGAGGCCGACCGCGTCGACGCCCGGCAGGCCGTGCAGGAAGCGGCGCAGCGCGCCGTCCGAGGCGGTCACGTCCGCCATGGACGCGAGTCGCTCCGCGGCCTCTTTGCCGTATGCGGGAACTGTGCTGGGCATGGTCACCAGCTGAGCATATCTACGCGCGTAGCAGATGTCACCCCCGGGGTGGGGATCCTTCGGCGGATCCATGGCGGATCCTTCGGTCGTCCGTTGAGGAGGGCGGGTCCTTCGCTCCGGGGTCCGGTGCCGCGGGGGCGTGGTGCACAATCGGGCGCATGACGAGCCCGGATGACTCCACCTCTGACCCGGCCCGCGACTCGGGCCGCGACCCGGCCCCCGCGCCGGGTCCGGACGCGGCCCCGCAGTCCTCGGACGACGGTCAGGAGGGCACCTTCGCCGACCGCGTCTACCGGTCCACGGCCGGTATCGCCGGCGGGGTGCTGCTGCTCGCGGTCGGCGCCTGGCTCGGCATCGACGCGATGATCCGCGGCGAGGGGCGGACGCCCTGGCTGGCCCTGGCCGGGCTGCTGTTCGCGGTGCCGGTCGTCATCGCCTTCACCGTCCGCCCCGCCGTCTACGCGGGCGCGGACCGGCTGCTGGTCCGCAACCCCTTCCGCACCATCACCCTGCCGTGGGCCTCGGTCGACGCGCTGCGCGCGGGCTACACCAGCGAGGTGCTGGCCGCCGGGGGCAAGTACCAGCTGTGGGCGATCCCCGTCTCGCTGCGCCAGCGCAAGCGGGCCGCGCGGCGGCAGGCCAGGTCCGCCGCCGAGGACCCCTACAGCCGCACCTCCGCCCATGTCGCCGTCGACACCCACGAGGACCGGCGCGCGCCGTCCGACGCGGCGATCGGCGACCTGCGGGAGATGGCCGAGCTCAACGCGGGGCGGGACGGTGCGCAGGGGGCCCCTGAGGTCCGCTGGGCGGTCGAGGTCATCGCACCGGCGGTGGCGGGGGCCGTGCTGCTGGTGATCATGCTGGCCATCGGCTGAGCGACGGCCGACGCGGCCGAAGCGGCTGAAGTGGATCAAGTGGTTGAGCGCCTGGGTGCCGGCTGAGCCGCTGGTGGGGCGGCGGCCGGTTCGGCGGGTGGGGCCTGCCCGGGACCGCCCTGGGCTCCCGGGCAGGCCCGCCGGTGTCCATCGGGCACCGGTATTACGCCGAGGCGGCCGGCACATCGCTCCGGCCGCCCCGCCCGCCGTGAGGCAGGGCGCGGCGACCGCGAGCCCGTGCGGAGCGCTGTCAGTTGACGCAGCCGGTGGGGACGGGAGCGTGACCGGCGCAGTTGGTGGGGGTGTTGCCGACGATGGCGGATCCGACGGCGCTGAAGGGGACGGTGGTGTAGACGCCACCGGGGGCGGCAAGCGACGAGTTGCCGGAGATGCTGCTGCCGGAGAGCGTGACCGTGCCGCCGTCGTTGTAGAGGCCGCCCGTTACGGAACCGGCTCCGGTGGCGCGGTTGGTGAGGATCGAGGCCCCGGTGATGCCCAGCGTGCCGGTGTTGAAGATGGCGGCACCGGTCGCCCCGGCGCCGGTCAGGATGTTCTGGCCCACGGAGACCCGGGTGAGGGTGAGTTGGCCGGTGTTGAAGAGACCGGCGCCCGCGTCGACGGCCGTGTTGCCGGTCACCGCGCCGCTGGTCAGGGACATGGTGCCCGATTCGTTGTACACGCCGCCGCCGGTTTCGGCGCTGTTGCCGCTGATCACGGTGGAGCTGAAGGTCGCCTGGTCGCCGGAGTCGTCGCCGGCCACCCCGCCGCCGGGGCCCGCGCTGGTGTTGTCCGTGATCCGGGAGCTCCTGGAGATGAGAGTGCCGGTGTCGAGTTCGATGCCACCGCCCAGTCCCGAAGCATGGGTGGACTCGTTGTCGCTGACGGTGCTGCTCTGCAGCGTCAGGGTTCCGCCACCGATGTACACACCTCCCCCGCCTTCCACACCGGTGACGGTGTTGCCGGTGATGGAGACGCCGGTGAAGGTCGCCGTTCCGTCGACCTCGAGGCCGCCGCCCTCGAAACCGGCCGTGTTGTCGCGCACGGTGGTGCCCGACATCGTCAGACTGCCGCTCAGGGAGTTCAGCCCGCCGCCGAATAGTGCTTGGTTGCCGGTCACGAGGGAGTTGGATTGGAGAGGACGACGGTGCTGTTCTGGAAGGCAGTCATCCCTCCGCCGTTGCGCTCGGCGGAGTTGTCGGAGAGGGTCACCGAGCTGCCTCTGAGCGTTCCGCTGTTCCGCACCAGGATCCCGCCGCCGTACTCGGAAATGCCGGTGACCGAGCCGTTGTCGACGGTGAGGTTGCTGAGGGTCAGGCTGCCGCCGTTGACGTCGAAGATCCGGAAGGGGTCGACGGAACTGCGGGTGATCGTCGCGCCGTTGCCCTGGATGGTGACCGCGCCGGTGATGGGAGCCAGGCCGTCCTGGTCGGTCTGGGCCGTGGTGAGGGTGTAGGTGCAGTTGGGGGCCAGACTGAGCGTGCCGCCGGTGTTGGCGACGGCGGCGACGGCGGAGACGAGCTGGGCGTCGTTACACGGGACCGAGGCCGCGTAGGCCGGTGTGGCGGCGGGAACAGCGATCACGGCTGTCGCCATCGCCGCGGCGACGGCCAGAGACCGTGCCAGCCGGGGCAAAGGGGTCTTGTTCATGGACATGGCTCCTTCAGGGAGTGGGGGCGGGAGGCCGCTCCAGGGCCTGTGCGCTTCGGGCCCGGACGCTTCGGGCCCGCGCGCGCTGCCAACGGGTGCGGTACGCGGTCCCCTTGCGGTGCCGCACTGGCTCCGGCCCGTAGTGGACGCGTTTCCGGGGTGCGGGTCCCGGGGGCGCGCGGGCGCTCCCAGGCCGACGCGTTGGCGCGCAGCGCCGTGAAGGCGCCTGCGCGGGACGGGGTGATCTGGCGGGTGGTCGCTTCTCGTGCCCGACCTCATATGCGGAGTCCCTTCACCGGCGAACGCGGTGCAGCCGAGCACACGACATGCCAGTGGCGGCGTGGTCCGGGCAAGGGAGCTCTGGTGCTCCGGGGCCGCGCGTCGCCACACCGAACAAGGCTTCGGGCGTCGATCGGTGCGCCCCGAAGAGGATGGGCGGCCCAACGGGTTACGACCCCAGTAACGCTGTTCCTGGCGCCCTCGTCCAGATGAGGTGAACACGTTCACCCGAACGCGCCATTAATCGGATGAGCCGTCCTTTCCGGGCGCGTGGTGGTCACGTGGGCGGCGGGTGACGACGACGGGCCCGGGGCGCCCCCTTGCGGAGGTGCCTCGGGCCCGTCGCTGGATGTGCTTGAGATGTGCCTGTTCAGATGCCTGCCGCTGTCGCGAGGTCCGTCTTGAGTGATGCCAGCGTCGTTTCGGCTGTCGTACGGGCCGTGGTCAGCGCGTCCGTCCCGGGGACGTCCACGACCACCTCCAGGTAGCACTTCAGCTTCGGCTCGGTGCCGCTCGGGCGGACGATCACCCGGGCCGAGCGGATGGTGCCGTTCCCGGCCAGGTGGTAGCGGAGGCCGTCGGTCGGCGGCAGCGCCTCCGTGCCCTGGGAGAGGTCGTCCGTCGTCGTCACGGCCAGCCCCGCGAGGGAGGCCGGCGGCTGGTCGCGCAGCCGCTTCATCGCCGTGGCGATCAGGGACAGGTCCTCCACGCGGACGGACAGCTGGTCGGTCGCGTGCAGTCCGTGCGTGAGCGCGATGTCGTCCAGGAGGTCGGAGAGGGTGCGGCCCTGCTCCTTCAGCTCCGAGGTGAGCTCCGCGATCAGCAGCGCCGCCGTGATGCCGTCCTTGTCACGTACGCCCTCGGGGTCCACGCAGTAGCCGAGCGCCTCCTCGAAGGCGTAGCGCAGCCCGTCCACGCGCGCGAGCCACTTGAAGCCGGTCAGCGTCTCGGCGTACGGCAGCTCCGCGGCGGCCGCGATCCGGGAGAGGAGGGAGGACGAGACGATCGTCGTCGCGAGCGTGCCGTGGGCGCGCTTGCGCACCAGGTGGGCGGCGAGCAGCGCGCCGACCTCGTCGCCCCGGAGCATCCGCCAGTCGCCGGAGGGGGTCGGTACGGCCACCGCGCAGCGGTCGGCGTCCGGGTCGTTGGCGATGATGATGTCGGCCGGGGCGGTGGGGGTGGCGGTGTCGGTGGCGTCAGCCGTCGCGGCGAGTTCGCGGGCTGTCGCGAACGCCAGGTCCATCGCGCCCGGCTCCTCCGGGTTCGGGAACGCGACGGTCGGGAACGCCGGGTCGGGGTCGGCCTGCGCGGCGACCACGGTCGGGGCCGGGAAGCCCGCGCGGGCGAAGGCCGCGGTGAGGGTGTCGCGGCCGACGCCGTGCATCGGGGTGTAGACGACGCGCGCGGTGCGCGGGGAGCCGGCGGTGAGGACGGCGTCGGTGCGGGCGAGGTACGCCTCCAGCACGTCGTCGCCCAGCGTCTCCCAGCCGCTGTCCGGGCGCGGGACGTCGTCGAGGCTGCCGATCGCGGCGATCTCGGCGGCGATGCCGGCGTCGGCGGGCGGCACGATCTGGGAGCCGTCGCCGAGGTAGACCTTGTAGCCGTTGTCGCGGGGCGGGTTGTGGCTCGCGGTGACCTCGATGCCCGCGACGGCGCCGAGGTGGCGGATGGCGAAGGCGAGGACGGGGGTGGGGAGGGGCCGCGGCAGCAGGGCGGCGCGGAAACCGGCGCCGGTCATGACCGCGGCGGTGTCACGGGCGAAGTCGGCGCTCTTGTAGCGGGCGTCGTAGCCGATGACGACGAGGGGGGCGGGTTCGTGGTCCGAGCCGTGTGCCTCCTCGTGCGTGAGATACGCGGCGAGGCCCGCGGCGGCACGGATGACGACGGCGCGGTTCATGCGCATCGGGCCCGCGCCGAGTTCCCCGCGGAGGCCGGCGGTGCCGAACTGGAGGGTGCCGGAGAAGCGGTCGGCGATCTCGTCGAGCGCCTCGGTGCGGAGGAGTTCGCCGAGCTCGGCCCGGGTGTCGGGGTCGGGGTCCTCGGCGAGCCAGGTGCGGGCCTGGGTGAGGAGGTCGGGCTCCATGAGGTCTCCTGGGTGCGGGGGTGGATGCGGTGTCGTGTGGGTGCGGGTCCGGGGCCTCCGGGGCGGGGTCCTGGACCGTATATTTACGGCGCCGGTGCCCGGGGGCGTGAGCCTGGGCCGGAGATTGGCGCCACAAATACGCCCCTGGCCTTCGGCATGGGGGACCCCTCAGCGTCCAGGACCCCACCCCTGCGACCCCGGCCCCTCCCGTCTCGTCGCCGGCTGACCGCCGGTGGCCCGGCAGCGGCTTCCGGTGCGTGCCCGGCTCCCGGCCGGTCGTCCGCCGGCGGTTCGGGCGTGTGCCTGGCTCCCCGCCGGGGTGGTGTGGCCAGGTTTCCGGTGCTGTCCCGGCCTCCGGCCGTGGTGCGGTCGAGTTTCCGGGGCCTGTCCGGTTTCCTGCTCGGTGGTGCGCTGGCCTTCCGCCGGTGTTTCCGGTGTTTCCGGTGTTTCCGGTGCTTCCCCGGCTTCCGGCCGGTGGTGCGGTCCGGTTTCCGGAGCCGGTTTCCTGTCGGTGGTGCGGTGAGTCCCCGGCTTTCCCTTGGTGGTGCGGCGGTTTCCGGCGCTGTTCCGGCTTCCGGCCGGTGCTGTCCGGGCCCCGGCCGGTGGTGCGGTCAGGGGTGCCGGGGCGTCCCCGGCACCCCGTCGGTGGTCCGGCAAGGCTTCCGGGTGTGCCCCGCCGGGAAGGGCGCGGGGGCGCTGCCCCCGGGCGGGCAGCACCCGAGCGTTGCCCCGGTGGCCCGACCGGCTAGGTCACAGGCGGTTGAGGACCTGGGCCAGCAGGCTGCCCATGCGGGCGGCGGAGTCGCGGCCCGCCTGGAGGACCTCTTCGTGGTTGAGGGGCTCACCCGTCATGCCCGCGGCCAGGTTGGTGACCAGGGAGATGCCCAGGACCTCCGCGCCCGCCTCGCGGGCGGCGATGGCCTCCAGCGTGGTGGACATGCCGACGAGGTCCGCCCCGATGGTGCGGGCCATGCGGATCTCGGCCGGGGTCTCGTAGTGCGGGCCGGGGAACTGCGCGTAGACGCCCTCTTCGAGGGTGGGGTCGATCTGCTGGCACAGGGCGCGCAGCCGGGGGGAGTAGAGGTCCGTGAGGTCGACGAAGTTGGCGCCGATGATCGGGGAGGTGGCGGTGAGGTTGATGTGGTCGCTGATCAGTACCGGCTGACCGGGGCGCATGCCCTCGCGGAGGCCGCCGCAGCCGTTGGTGAGGACGATGGTCTTGCAGCCGGCGGCGACGGCGGTGCGGACGCCGTGCGCGACGGCGGCGACACCGCGGCCCTCGTAGAAGTGCGTGCGGCCGAGGAAGACCAGAACCCGCTTGTTGTCGATCTTGTACGAGCGGATCGTGCCCGCGTGGCCCTCGACGGCGGGCGGGGGGAAGGCGGGCAGCTCGGTGACGGGGAACTCGTGCTCCGGCGTTCCGAGTGCGTCGGTGGCGGGGACCCAGCCGGAGCCCAGGACCAGGGCGACGTCATGGGTCTCCGCGCCGGTCAGCTCGCGCAGGCGCGCGGCGGCGGCGTCGGCGGCGGCGTGGGGGTCGCCCTGGCTGTCCCAAGTAACTGATGCGTTCACGCGGTCGAGGGTAGCCGCTTACTGCCTACGCGCGTAGACGTAATCGGCCGCGGTGTTCGGATTGTGATTCGCACGCGGGGCTAGCAAGGGCGCTTGCGCAGCTCCATGACGTAGTCGTGGGGTGCTCCGGCGGATTCGGCGGCGTCGGCGATCTCGCCGAGGTAGCGGGCCGAGGGGAAGCCGCCCTCGTAGCCGTTGAGGACGTAGAGCCAGACGGGTTCCTCGCCGTCCAGGGTGTGCACACGCATCCGCATCCGGCGGTAGATGTCGAGGCCGACGCCTTCCCAGCGGTCCATGGAGTCCTCGTCCATGGGGGCGATGTCGTACAGGGCGACGAAGACCTGGGAGCGCGGGGCCTCCACGATCGTGGCGAGAGCGCCCTCCCAGCCCATCTGCTCGCCGCCGAAGGTGAGGCGCCAGCCGGTGATCCAGCCGGTGCCGCGCAGCGGCGAGTGCGGGGCGCGGCGGGACATCAGCCGCGCGTCGAGGTTGCCGGCGTACGCGGCGTAGAGCGACATGGGTCGAGGGTACGGGAGAGGGCTGGACAACCCCCGGGGGTGGCCGGATGAGCGGGTGCGGGACAATGGGGCATGTGACTCGGATCGTGATCATCGGTGGCGGACCCGGCGGCTATGAGGCGGCGCTGGTCGCCGCGCAGCTCGGTGCGGAGGTGACGGTCGTCGACTGCGACGGCCTGGGCGGGGCGTCGGTGCTCACCGACTGCGTGCCGTCGAAGACGCTCATCGCCACCGCGGAGGTGATGACGACGTTCGACTCTTCGTACGAGGAGTTGGGGATCATCGTGGCCGATGACACCCCGCCGCTGGAGCAGGCGGCCCGGGTGGTCGGGGTGGACCTGGGCAAGGTCAACCGCCGGGTGAAGCGGCTCGCGCTGGCGCAGTCGCACGACATCACCGCCTCGGTGACGCGCGCCGGCGGCCGGGTGATGCGCGGGCGCGGGCGGCTGGAGCCCTCGCAGTCGCCGGACGGATCGCGACGGGTGACCGTCCGGGCCGCGGACGGGTCCGAGGAGACGCTGGTCGCGGACGCGGTGCTGGTGTCCACCGGTGCCCATCCGCGGGAGATCCCGGACGCGCAGCCGGACGGTGAGCGGATCCTGAACTGGACGCAGGTGTACGACCTGGACGAGCTCCCGGAGGAGCTGATCGTGGTCGGCTCCGGTGTCACCGGTGCCGAGTTCGCCGGGGCGTACCAGGCGCTGGGGTCGAAGGTCACGCTGGTCTCCAGCCGCGACCGGGTGCTGCCGGGCGAGGACCCGGACGCGGCCGCGGTGCTGGAGGACGTCTTCCGCCGCCGGGGGATGAACGTGATGTCCCGTTCGCGGGCGCAGGCCGCCAAGCGCGTGGGGGACCGGGTGGAGGTCACCCTCGCCGACGGGCGGGTCATCACCGGCAGCCACTGTCTGATGGCGGTCGGGTCGATCCCGAACACGGCGGACATGGGCCTGGAGGAGGCCGGGGTCCGGCTCCGGGAGTCCGGGCACATCAAGACCGACAAGGTCTCCCGGACCAGCGCACCGGGCGTCTACGCGGCCGGTGACTGCACCGGGGTGTTCGCGCTGGCGTCGGTGGCGGCCATGCAGGGCCGGATCGCGATGTACCACTTCCTGGGGGACGCGGTCACCCCGCTGAACCTGAAGACGGTCTCGGCCAATGTCTTCACCGACCCCGAGATCGCCACGGTCGGCTACTCCCAGGCGGATGTGGACTCCGGGAAGATCGACGCCCGGGTGGTCAAGCTGCCGCTGCTGCGCAACCCGCGGGCGAAGATGCAGGGCATCCGGGACGGCTTCGTGAAGATCTTCTGCCGTCCGGGCACCGGCATCGTGGTCGGCGGTGTGGTGGTCTCGCCGCGGGCGAGCGAGCTGATCCACCCGATCTCGCTGGCCGTGGACAACAACCTGACGGTCGAGCAGATCGCCAACGCGTTCACCGTCTATCCGTCGCTGTCCGGCTCGATCGCCGAGGTGGCGCGGCAGTTGCACACCCGCAAGACGCAGGGTGAGGCGTAGTCGGCCCCCTTATAGCAGCTCTTGGCCACGCAGATGAACAACTTCTGCTAATTGGTGCAAGCTGCTGAAAGCAGACGGTCGTTGGCGTTACTGTCAGTTTCGTGTTCGCTGCAGAACGTCGCCAATTGATCCTTGAAATGGTGCGCGCGAACGGAGCGGTATCGCTCCGGGAGCTCGCCCGCGTCGTCCAGACCTCCGAAGTGACCGTCCGGCGTGATGTGCGGGCGCTGGAGGCAGAAGGACTGCTCGACCGCCGGCACGGCGGTGCGGTGCTGCCTGGCGGTTTCACCAGGGAGTCCGGCTTCCCGCAGAAATCCCATCTAGCGACCGCGGAGAAGACGGCCATCGCCGATCTCGCGGCCGGCTTCGTCGACGAGGGCGAGGCCGTCGTGGTGGGCGCCGGTACGACCACGCAGGAGCTGGCCCGCCGGCTCGCGCGGGTGCCGGGGCTGACCGTGGTCACCAATTCCCTGCTGGTCGCACAGGCGTTGGCGCATGCCAACCGGGTCGAGGTCGTGATGACCGGCGGCACCCTGCGCGGCTCCAACTACGCCCTGGTCGGCAGCGGTGCCGAGCAGTCCCTGCAAGGGCTGAGGGTCAGTCGTGCCTTCCTCTCCGGCAGCGGGCTGACGGCCGAGCGGGGGCTGTCCACCTCCAATATGCTCTCGGCCAGTGTGGACCGGGCGCTGGTGCAGGCCGCGGCGGAGGTGGTGGTGCTCGCCGACCACACCAAGCTGGGCACCGACACCATGTTCCAGACCGTGCCCACCGATGTGATCACGCGGCTGGTCACCGATGAGCCACCGGGCCATGACGACCGGGCGCTCACCGAGCTCCAGGCCCTGGCCGACCAGGGGGTGCAGATCTCCGTGGCAGGACCGGGCACGGGGGTGGGCGGTGAGGGAGGTGGCCCGGGGCGCCCGGGGCGCCTGGGCCCTCCTCCCAGAGCGGGTGAGGACGGGCTTCCGCTGCCGGGACCGCGCCGTAACCACCCGCATCCGTCCAGCCCCCAGCTGCGCAGCGCGGTGCCGCTCGCGGAGCAGCAGCCGGGCCGGGTGGCGGATCTGGCACCGCGCCGCCGCTGAGGCTCAGCGGGCCTTGAGGCCGGTGAAGGTGAGCGCCAGCAGCCGGTCGGCCAGTCCGGGGTCGTCGGGCGACTGCTCCACCGCGAGCGCGATCGCGTTGGTCAGCTGCATCAGGTCGGCGATCACCACATCGGGCCGTACGGCCCCGGCCCGCTGGGCGCGGGCGAGCAGTTCGCTGCCCGCCTCGCGCAGCGGGAGGTTGCAGCCGCGGGAGAGCGCCGAGCTCTCGTCGGTCGAGCAGGCCATCAGGGCCTGGGCGAGACCGCGGTAGGTGCTGGCGTGGTCGATGATCGCCCGCAGCCAGTCGACCAGGGCGTGACAGGGCTGTGGGGCCTCGGCCAGCTCACGGGAGCGGGTCAGCAGGGCGCACATCTCGCCCTGGAAGACCGCGCCCATCAGCGCGGTGCGGTTCGGGAAGTGGCGGTAGAGGGTGCCGATGCCGACACCGGCGCGGCGTGCGATGTCCTCCAGCGAGGCATCGGTGCCGGTGTGGGTGAAGGCCGTACGGGCCTCGGCGAGCAGCCGCTCGTAGTTGCGCCGGGCGTCCGCGCGCATGGGGCGCGGTGGCGTCTGTGCCGTCTCGATCGCCATCGCGGTCCTCCCTGCCGTGGCCGTAGCTGCCCGTAGGTCAAGCATGCCATCACAGGGCGAACGGCCGGACCGATCTCGTCCGGATGCCGGGACGGTGGCCGTGGCGCCGGGGAGCAACCTTCTGATGGGGCAGTGGTGTTCGGCGCACCGTGTGCGGGGCGGACCGCAACGTCCGCGGGCGGCCGTGGAGTTGTCCCGCAAACGCGGAGCGCCGCGGACCCGGTGGGCCGGGCCGCGCCGCTTCCGTGTGTTCCGCCGGGGTCAGTCCTTGATCTCGCAGATGACCGCGCCGGAGGTGAGGGAGGCGCCGACCTCAGCGCTCAGGCCCTTGATGGTGCCCGCCCGGTGGGCGTTGAGGGGCTGTTCCATCTTCATGGCCTCCAGCACGACCACGAGGTCGCCCTCGGCCACCGTGTCGCCCTCGGCGACGGCGATCTTGACGATGGTGCCCTGCATCGGCGAGGCCAGCGCGTCGCCCGAGGCGGCGGAGCCGGACTTCTTCGACGCCTTGCGCTTGGGCTTCTTCGCCCCCGCGGCCGCCGGTGCCGACGCCACGCCCAGGGACGCGGGCAGCGACACCTCCAGCCGCTTGCCGCCGACCTCGACGACGACGGTTTCGCGGGCGCCGGTGTCCTCGGCCTCGTCCGCGCCGGTCGGGGTGAAGGGGGCGATGGTGTTCTGGAACTCGGT